>NZ_JBEXPH010000051.1:0-47695 GCF_040611955.1 Streptomyces sp. NPDC006510
ACATTCCGAACCCGGAAGCTAAGCCTTTCAGCGCCGATGGTACTGCAGGGGGGACCCTGTGGGAGAGTAGGACGCCGCCGAACTCCTTTTACGGGGAAGCCCCGTGTCCGCAGGGACACGGGGCTTTTCTGCGTTCACGAGATCCTTGCATCACCCCTGTGCATCCGAGAGCGGTGGCTGAGGGTAAGGTCAGGGGGCATCATTGGCACGTTCTTCACAGGAGGCCCCCGGGTGGAGGTCCAGGAGACTCGGGTTCAGACGGACCGGGTACTCACCATCCCCAACATCCTCAGCATGGCTCGCCTTGTCGGGGTTCCGCTTTTCCTGTGGCTGATTCTTCGCCCCGTGTTCGGTGGCCCCCAGAGCGACGGCTGGGCTCTGCTGGTGTTGATGGTCAGCGGTATCAGCGACTACCTCGACGGTAAGCTCGCCCGCCGGTGGAACCAGATCAGCAGCCTCGGCCGGCTCCTGGATCCCGCTGCGGATCGCCTCTACATCCTTTCCACCCTCGTCGGCCTGACCTGGCGGGAGATCCTGCCGCTGTGGCTCACCGCAGCACTTGTTGCCCGTGAGCTGATGCTCCTCGTGATGGTCGGAATCCTGAGGCGTCACGGCTATCCCCCGCCCCAGGTGAACTTCCTGGGCAAGGCGGCCACGTTCAACCTGATGTACGCGTTCCCCTTGTTGCTGCTCAGTGATGGAAGTGGTTGGCTTGCATCGCTGGCCGCTATTTTCGGATGGGCGTTCGCAGGTTGGGGTACAACGCTCTACTGGTGGGCAGGGATCCTCTACGTGGTTCAGGTCCGCCGCCTCGTCAAGGCGGATGTAGCAGCCGATTGAGCTCGTTGATGCGGTGCCGCGCAGTGTGGCCGGCCCGCCGCTGATGACCCGGATAGTGCCCCGACGGGCGAAGTCGGCTAAACCGTCGTCTCTTCAAGGAGGACGTTTCCGACATGAAGGCCGTCGTGATGGCTGGCGGCGAAGGCACTCGTCTTCGCCCCATGACCTCAAGCATGCCCAAGCCGCTTCTGCCCGTAGCCAATCGGCCGATCATGGAGCACGTGCTTCGGCTGCTCAAGCGGCACGGGTTGAATGAGACCGTCGTAACGGTCCAGTTTCTCGCCTCGCTGGTCAAGAACTACTTCGGGGACGGCGAAGAGCTCGGGATGGAGCTCAGCTACGCCAACGAGGAGAAGCCCCTCGGCACTGCGGGGAGCGTGAAAAATGCCGAGGAAGCGCTGAAGGACGACACCTTCCTCGTCATTTCCGGTGATGCGCTCACCGACTTCGACCTCACCGATCTCATCGCCTTCCACAAGGAAAAGGGCGGTCTGGTCACGGTGTGCCTGACCCGTGTGCCGAACCCTCTGGAATTCGGCATCACGATTGTGGACGAGGGCGGCCAGGTTGAACGCTTCCTGGAGAAGCCCACCTGGGGGCAGGTCTTCTCGGACACCGTCAACACCGGGATTTACGTCATGGAACCCGAGGTATTCGACTATGTCGAGGCCGACGTATCGGTGGACTGGTCCGGTGATGTCTTCCCTCAGCTCATGAAGGAAGGCAAGCCCATCTACGGCTACATCGCCGAGGGCTACTGGGAGGACGTCGGCACTCACGAGAGCTATGTGAAGGCACAGGCCGATGTTCTTGAACGCAAGGTCGATGTCGACATCGACGGCTTCGAGATCTCGCCGGGCGTATGGGTCGCGGAAGGCGCGGAAGTACATCCCGACGCGGTACTGCGCGGACCTCTCTACATCGGGGACTATGCAAAGGTCGAAGCCGGTGCGGAGATCCGCGAGCACACGGTCATCGGGTCGAACGTTGTCGTCAAGAGCGGCGCATTCCTGCACAAGGCCGTGGTTCACGACAACGTCTACATCGGTCAGCACAGCAATTTGCGCGGATGCGTGATCGGGAAGAACACCGACGTCATGCGGGCGACCCGCATCGAGGACGGCGCGGTCATCGGGGACGAGTGCCTGATCGGCGAGGAGTCGATCATTCAGGGCAATGTCCGCGTCTACCCGTTCAAGACCATCGAGGCCGGTGCCTTCGTCAACACCTCGGTGATCTGGGAATCGCGCGGACAGGCGCATCTCTTCGGCGCCCGCGGCGTATCCGGGATCCTGAATGTCGAGATCACCCCGGAACTGGCGGTCCGGCTCGCCGGTGCCTACGCCACGACTCTCAAGAAGGGCTCGACTGTCACCACCGCACGTGATCACTCCCGTGGTGCCCGTGCCCTGAAGCGAGCGGTGATCTCGGCCCTTCAGGCCAGCGCCATCGATGTCCGGGACCTGGAGAACGTACCGCTGCCCGTCGCGCGCCAGCAGACCGCACGGGGCAGCGCCGGCGGGATCATGATCCGTACGTCTCCCGGCGTGCCCGACTCCGTCGACATCATGTTCATCGACGAGCGGGGAGCGGACCTGTCTCAGGCGCGGCAGCGGAAGCTGGACCGGGTCTACGCACGTCAGGAATACCGCCGCGCCTTCCCGGGCGAGATCGGCGATCTGCACTTCCCGTCCAGCGTCTTCGACTCGTACACCGGGTCTCTGCTGCGGAATGTGGACACCGCGGGAATTTCCGATGCGGGGCTCAAGGTGGTCGTCGACGCCTCCAACGGGAGCGCCGGGCTCGTACTGCCCAGCCTGCTGGGACGGCTCGGCGTCGACGCGCTGACCATCAATCCCGGCCTCGATGAATCACGACCCACCGAGTCCGCCGAGACCCGCCGCTCCGGACTGGTGCGACTTGGCGAGATCGTCTCCTCGGCGCGGGCCGCGTTCGGCGTGCGGTTCGACCCGGTCGGTGAGCGGCTCTCCCTGGTCGACGAGCGGGGCCGGATCGTCGAGGACGACCGGGCGCTCCTCGTGATGCTCGACCTGGTGGCGGCCGAGCGGCGCAGCGGGCGGGTGGCGTTGCCGGTCACCACGACACGTGTCGCCGAGCAGGTCGCGGCGTACCACGGCACGCAGGTCGAATGGACGACGACATCGCCGGACGACCTGACGCGGGTGGGACGCGAGGAAGGCACGATCTTCGGTGGAGACGGGCGCGGGGGCTTCATCGTTCCCGAATTCAGCAGTGTCTTCGACGGATCGGCTGCGTTCGTGAGACTCCTCGGGCTTGTCGCCAGGACACAGCTCACCCTCAGCCAGATCGATGCCCGCATTCCGCGTGCCCATGTCCTGCGCCGTGATCTCGCCACACCCTGGGCCGTCAAGGGCCTGGTCATGCGCCGGGTCGTGGAGGCCGCCGGTGACCGAAGCGTCGACACCACGGACGGGGTGCGGGTGGTCGAGGCCGACGGGCGGTGGGTGATGGTGCTGCCGGACCGGGCCGAGGCGGTCACCCATCTGTGGGCCGAGGGCCCGGACGACGCCTCCGCGCAAGCGCTCCTGGACGAATGGGCTACGGTCGTGGACAGCGCAGGTCAGTGACGGTTACCCCGGTGTGCCCGGCGGCGTCCGACGGCGCCTGCGGGCACACCGGTGGGGCCATTCGGCGGTAGCAGTGGCGACGTGCGACGATGTGCGGCATGTCGCAGCAGCCCCCCGATCGGAGTACCGCATCGCCTCCCGCGCGTCCCGACGCATCCATGACGCTGCTGACCAATGTGATGGACCACAGTCTGGACGACGGATACGCCGAGGCATCGGCGCGGCGTAAGGCCGACGGGAACGCGGGCCTGCCCCGTACGCTGAAGTCGAAACTCGGCTTCGCCGCATGTCTGGTGCTCGCCGCCCTCGTCGTCACGCTCGGGGCCGCGGAGGCACGCGTCTCCGCGCCGGTCCTCGCCAAGGAGCGCCAGGAGCTGATCGATCGCATCGATGACGAGACGGCCGCGGCCGACACCCTCGAGTCGCAGGTGGACAAGCTCCGGGACGACGTGGGCAGGCGCCAGCGCAAGGCACTGGAGAAGCACGGCGGGGACCAGGGGGAGCGGGTGGCACTGCTGGCCGGGGCGACCCCGGTGGAGGGGCCCGGCGTGAAACTCGTCGTCGACGATGCCAAGAACACCGACCAGGGCGGTGGGGGACCGAGGGAGACCAGCGGGTTCGCCGACACCGGGCGAGTCCGTGACCGGGACCTTCAACGGGTCGTCAACGGCCTGTGGCAGTCCGGCGCGGAGGCGATCGCGATCAACGGGCAGCGGCTGACGGCC
The DNA here is from genome assembly GCF_040611955.1 of Streptomyces sp. NPDC006510. Classification (NCBI taxonomy): domain Bacteria; kingdom Bacillati; phylum Actinomycetota; class Actinomycetes; order Kitasatosporales; family Streptomycetaceae; genus Streptomyces; species Streptomyces sp. NPDC006510. The sequence continues at coordinate 4,175 of NZ_JBEXPH010000051.1, forward strand.
CTGTCGGCGATCCGCGCGGCGGGCGACGCCATACTGGTCGACAACAGACCGCTCGTTCCGCCGTACACGGTGCTGGCGGTGGGGGACGGGAAGCAACTCGGCACCGCGTTCCAGGACAGTGCCGACGGCCAGTATCTGCAGGCGCTCAAGGAGACCTTCGACATCCGGACGAGCATGTCCCCGCAGCAGAAGGTGAGCCTTCCGGTCGCGCCGAGCCTGATCGTCCGTACAGCAGAGCCTTATAAGGCCGCAGACACCGGCAGTGGTGCGGCAGACACAGGGAAGGGCACATCGTGATCGCCGTACTGGGCCTCGTCGTGGGAGTCGTGGTCGGACTGTTGGTCCGGCCCGAGGTGCCGGCGATGGTCGAGCCCTACCTCCCGATCGCCGTCGTGGCTGCCCTCGACGCAGTCTTCGGTGGGCTGCGCGCCATGCTCGACGGGATCTTCGTCGACAAGGTTTTCGTCGTGTCGTTCCTCTCGAACGTCGTGGTGGCCGCCCTGATCGTGTTCCTGGGCGACAAGCTGGGCGTCGGAGCGCAGTTGTCCACCGGTGTGGTGGTCGTGCTCGGGATCCGGATCTTCTCCAACGCCGCGGCCATCCGCCGGCACGTCTTTCGGGCCTGAGGCCGATGAGCAACGAAGAACTTCCCGGCGAGACGGAGCACGCCGCCGAGCAGACGGCTGGCGCCGCCAAGGAACTCACCGGACGTCAGCGGCTGGTCGCCGGACTGTGGCCGCCGCGGGTGACGCGCGCCCAACTCATCGTCGCGGTACTGCTGTTCGTTCTCGGTCTCGGACTGGCGATTCAGGTGCGGTCCAACAGCGACAACAGCTCGCTGCGGGGTGCCCGGCAGGAGGACCTGGTCCGGATCCTCGACGAGCTGGACGACCGGACGCAGCGTCTGGAGGACGAGAAGCAGCGGCTGAACGCTCAGCGCACGGAGCTGGAGAACAGCTCCGACCAGGCTGAGGAGGCGCGTAAGCAGACCGTGGAGAAGGAGCGGCAGCTCGGTGTTCTCGCGGGCACCGTGGCGGCACACGGGCCCGGGATCACGCTCACCGTCAACGATCCCGGGGACGGAGTGAAGGCGGACATGCTGCTCGACGCACTCCAGGAGCTGCGGGCGGCGGGCGCCGAGGCGATCGAGGTCAACGGGGTGCGCGTGGTGGCCAATACGTACTTCTCCGGTGACGGCGGCAACGTCAGGGTTGACGACCGTAAGATCACCGCGCCGTACGTCTTCAAGGTGATCGGCAAGCCCCAGGATCTGGAGCCGGCGCTGAACATTCCGGGCGGCGTGGTGCAGACACTGGAGAAGGAGCAAGCCACCGTTCAGGTCGAGCAGGCCGACGACATCGTCGTGGACGCCTTGCGACCGGCGAAGCAGCCTGACTACGCTCGGTCGTCATCCCCGTGAGTCCGCGGCGCGGAGGGTGCGAAGGAGACTGGCACGAGGTTGCGGGGGGTCGCCGCATCGTATTGGTGGCGCGTGGTGGAAACTGTCGAGTGGATACGGACGTTGTGAAGATGTCCGGGTCGGCAGGTGTGTTCATTCAGGGTTCGTCCTGCCCCACGGGCGGGTCTATTTCGGTCAAGGGGAATCGCCCGTGAAGTTGTTTGGGAAGTTGTTCGGCAAGAGCGCTCGCGACGAGGCTGCCCGCCATCGCGCACCGCGCCATGGCCAGGCGGACGAGCAGGGCACGGAGCGCCCGCTCTTCCGTGATCAGGTGTCGGGTACGGGCAGTGACAATTCGGGAGCATCCGGCGCGTCGTCTGTTGACCCTGCTGGTCCCGGCCGCATAGGTTTCGGAGAATCGTCGACCTCAAGTACGGGTGGAGAGTTCGCCCCCAGGCAGGAGGGTTCGTCCATGCCGGTCTGTACGAGGTGCGGGCATCGCAATGCCGAGGCCAGTCGTTTCTGCTCCAACTGCGGCGCGCCGCTGCGGGGCGGGGTTCCCGAGCGTGCCTCGGAGACGACCTCCACCATCTCCATCTCCGGCCTTGAGGCATACGAGGCGGAGGCCACCGGGCAGACGGCCCTTCCGTCCCTCTCGCCCGAGGCACAGGCGGCCGTCGATGCCCTTCCGCTCGGCTCGGCGCTCCTGGTGGTGCGCCGCGGTCCGAACTCCGGCAGCCGCTTTCTGCTGGACGGTGAGCTGACCACGGCCGGCCGCCACCCGCAGAGCGACATCTTCCTCGACGACGTGACGGTGTCGCGGCGGCATGTGGAGTTCCGCAGGAACCCCGACGGCAGCTTCACGGTCGGGGACGTGGGCAGCCTGAACGGTACCTACGTCAACCGTGAGCGCATCGACTCCGTCGCTCTGTCCAACGGCGACGAAGTGCAGATCGGCAAGTACCGGCTGGTCTTCTACGCGAGCCAGCGCGGTATCTGACCCGTCAGGGAAGGTCCATGCTGAGAACACCGACGGGCGGTGCCGGCCACGGCACCGCCACCGCCGACGACCGCCCGATGAGCATCGGCACGGTGCTCCTGCGGCTGCGGGAGGAGTTCCCCGAGGTCACGATCTCCAAGATTCGATTCCTGGAGGCCGAAGGACTCGTCGAGCCGCAGCGGACCCCCTCCGGCTATCGCAAGTTCCGTGGCGCCGATGTGGAGCGGCTGGCTCAGGTGCTGCGCATGCAGCGGGACCACTACCTCCCGCTGAAGGTCATCCGTGAGCATCTGGACGCACTCGCCCGTGGTGAACAGGCCGCCCTTCCCTCCGGGGGCGGCCCCCGGGAGCTGGCCGACGGCGGCTGGGATGCGGAGTCCGGACGGGCCACCGCAGCCCGAATCGGCCGTGCCGAGCTGCTGGCGGCCGCCGAGGTCACCGAGAGCGACCTCGATGAGTGGGAGTCGTACGGCCTGGTCGTGCCGACCGCCGAGGGCGGTTACGACGCCGAGATGGTCACGGTTGCCAAGCTTGTGGCGGATCTGGGCAGGTTCGGTCTGGAACCGCGTCACCTGCGCGCCGTGCGAGCGGCCGCGGATCGCGAGGTCGGACTCATCGAGCAGGTGGTCGCGCCCTTGCGCCGGCACCGGAATCCGCAGACCAGAGCCCATGCGGAGGCCACTGCGAAAGAACTCGCGGAGCTGTCCGTGAGGCTTCATTCGGCCCTTGTGCAGAGCGCTCTGCACATCCGGCTCCACTGATCGCGCCGGTGCCCGACTACCCAAACCTGCCGGGCACGTCCTAGGGTTGCTGTGTGAACGAGCTCGACGTTGTGGGTGTCCGGGTGGAAATGCCCTCCAACCAACCGATCGTGCTCCTGCGTGAAGTGGGAGGCGATCGGTACCTCCCCATTTGGATCGGTCCTGGTGAGGCAACCGCGATCGCCTTCGCCCAGCAGGGCATGGCTCCGGCCAGGCCGCTGACCCATGATCTCTTCAAGGACGTGCTCGAGGCTGTCGGCCAGGAGCTCACCGAGGTCCGCATCACGGACCTTCGGGAAGGGGTCTTCTACGCGGAGCTGGTCTTCGCCAGCGGGGTCGAGGTGAGCGCGCGGCCGTCCGACGCCATAGCGCTCGCATTGCGCACCGGGACGCCGATCTACGGCAGTGACGGGGTGCTCGACGACGCCGGCATCGCCATCCCGGACGAGCAGGAGGATGAGGTGGAGAAATTCCGCGAGTTCCTCGATCAGATCTCTCCGGAGGATTTCGGTACCAACAGTCAGTGACCGTTCTTCGGGGTCGCAGTCAGCGCATCCGGCAAGCCTTTCCCGTTCGTGAGACACGGGAAACCACCCTCAGGGTGATTATCACTCGGCGTGCCGAGTGTGGCGATCGTTGACGCACCCCGAGTGACTGCCTACCTTCGACATGGCAGGTCAAGGACGGAGGTCGGCGTGAGAAGCAGCGGCGACGGTACGGCAGCGGGTGGGCCGTATCCGCAGCAGGGGAGTACAGCCGACCACACCATCATGCAGCCGGTTCAACCGGCGGCGATGGCGGGGGACGGAGTGGCATCGGCCGGCGACATCGGCTACCGCGGGCCGACCGCCTGCGCGGCGGCCGGGATCACCTACCGGCAGCTCGACTACTGGGCGCGCACGGGGCTGGTGGAACCGAGCGTGCGCCCGGCGTACGGCTCCGGCACACAGCGGCTCTACAGTTTCCGGGACGTCGTCCTGCTGAAGATCGTGAAGCGTTTCCTGGACACCGGTGTGGCACTGCAGAACATCCGCACCACGGTTCAGCATCTGCGCGCCCGCGGATTCCAGGACCTTGAGCGGATGACGCTGATGAGCGACGGGGCGACGGTCTACGAGTGCTCCTCGCCCGACGAGGTCGTCAGCCTGCTCCAGGGCGGCCAGGGGGTCTTCGGCATCGCGGTGGGTGTGGTGTGGCAGGACGTCGACGTCGCCCTCTCCCAGCTGCACGGCGAGCGGGTGGACACCGGCGAGACCCTCATCGGGAACAACCCCACCGATGAGCTCGCGCGGCGGCGCAACCGCGCCGGCTGACGCGGCCGACGGTTCGGGCGCGGCAATTGTCAGTGCCGTAGGGCAGCATCGATTGATGTGAGAGCCGCGCCCACCATCCTGCATCTGGACATGGATGCTTTCTACGCCTCTGCCGAGCAGGCGGCGAAGCCGAGCCTGCGCGGCAAGCCGGTCGTGGTGGGCGGGCTCGGGCCGCGCGGGGTCGTCGCCACCGCTTCGTACGAGGCGCGTCGCTTCGGGGTGCACTCGGCGATGCCCATGGCGCAGGCGCGGCGGCTGGCGCCCAACGCGGCCTATCTGGTGCCCCGCTTCCAGCTGTACCGGACGGTGAGCGACCAGGTGATGGAGCTGCTCGCGCGGCTCTCCCCGCTGGTGGAGCCCCTCAGCCTGGACGAGGCCTTCGTGGACCTGGAGGCCGGTGGGACGGCCGATGACACAGCTTCGGCGCTGGAGATCGGTGAGCAGCTGCGTACGGCCATCAAAGCGGTCACCGGGCTCACCGGCTCGGTCGGGCTCGCCGGTTCCAAGATGCTGGCCAAGATCGCTTCGGAGGAGGCGAAACCGAACGGCCTGCTGCTCATAGAGCCGGGCACGGAGCGAGAACTCCTCGCACCCATGTCGGTACGGATTCTCCCCGGTGTCGGGCCCGCGACGGCGGACCATCTGCGCCGTGCCGGGATGACGACGGTCGACGACCTGGTCGAGGCGGGTGAGGACGAGCTCGTACGCCTGCTGGGGAAGGCGCACGGGGGCTCGCTCCATCGCATGGCGTTCGGGTACGACGACCGGCCGGTGGTCGCGGAGCGGGACGCCAAATCGGTGTCGGTCGAGGACACCTTCGACGCCGACCTGCACGACCGGGTACGGATCAGGACGGAGGTCGAGCGGCTGGCCGACCGATGCGTCCAGAGGCTGCGGGGCGCGGGGCGGTCCGGGCGGACGGTGGTGCTGAAGGTGCGCCGGTACGACTTCTCGACGCTCACGAGGTCCGAGACTCTCCGTGGGCCCACGGACGACCCCACGGTGGTCCGTGAGGCCGCCGCACGGCTCCTGGAGGCCGTGGACACCACCGGAGGCGTCCGGCTGCTCGGAGTGGGCGTGACGGGGCTTGCCGACTACACGCAGGAGGATCTCTTCGCCCAGGCCGCCGGTGAGCGGACCGCAGCCGAGGAATCGGCGCAGGAGACGGCACCGGCGGAGGACACCGGGGCCGAGCTGCCGGGCGATTCCCCGGCTGAGGCCCCGGAGACCGCCGAGCAGCGCGCCGCACGGCGCTGGCCCGCCGGACACGACGTACGCCATGACGTATACGGCCATGGCTGGGTGCAGGGCAGCGGCGTCGGCCGGGTGACCGTGCGGTTCGAGGAGCCCGAGTCGGCGCCCGGCCGGGTGCGTACGTTCCGGATCGACGACCCGGAGCTCCGGCCGGCCGATCCGCTGCCGTTGGTGCGGGACCCGGTGGACTACTCGTCCTGGCCGGCCAGCCTGCCGAAGTCCCTGTCCGGGCCGGTCGCCTCGGGCGGGGAGTCCAGACCGTAGTGCCGGTAGAGCTGGAGCTCCTGTTCCGGTGAGAGATGGCGGCCGACGCCGAAGTCGGGCGCGTCCTTGATCAGCGCACGGTCGAAGGGGATGCGGAGCGTGTCCTCCACGAATTCGCTGGGTTCCAGCGGGACGAACGCGTCCCGGCTGAAGAGTCCGGTGCGTACGGCTGCCCACTCGGGCACACCGGTCGCGTCGTCGAGGTAGACCTCGTCCACGGTTCCGATCTTGGTGCCCTTGCGGTCGAACGCCTTGCGGCCGATCAGGCTGCGCGGATCGATGTCGGTCTGCACGGTCCCTCCCACTGGTCGCGGCTACTCCACAAGCACTACAAAAGGGCAGATCCGGGTGGTTGGCCACTCGAGAAATCAGCCATGAACCCCGCTGGTAGTCTGGTGATGGCTGCTGACCCCGTGCGGGAGAGTCCTCCGGAGCTGATCCGAAGGCGCCGAAGGAGCAAATCCTCCCCGGAATCTCTCAGGCCCCCGTACCGCACGGACGAGGTCACTCTGGAAAGCAGGGCGGGTCACGTGCGGCCGAGTGCCGGTGCGAGTCCCTTCCTCACCGACGGTGAAAGCCGGTACGCCGCAGGGCGCGCCGGCGAAGCTCTCAGGTTGAGATGACAGAGGGGGAGGCCGTTCGGGCACCCGCGCCGTGGTGCCCCTCGCAGGTCGTGACAGACCAGGAGGCCTCCACCATGACCCCCCGTCGCACTCCGCTCTCCCAGCTGGAGCAGGGCATTCCGTTCGAGCAGCGCCATATCGGACCCGATGCCGAGGCGCAGTCGAAGATGCTCGCCCAGGTCGGTTACGGATCGCTGGACGAGCTCACCGCGGCCGCGGTGCCCGATGTCATCAAGAGCGCGGAAGCACTCGGTCTGCCGGGCGCGCGCACCGAGGCCGAGGTTCTCGCCGAGCTGCGCGAGCTCGCGGACCGCAACCAGGTGCTGGCCCCGATGATCGGACTCGGCTACTACGGCACCTTCACCCCGCCGGTGATCCTGCGCAACGTCATGGAGAACCCCGCCTGGTACACGGCCTACACGCCGTACCAGCCGGAGATTTCGCAGGGCCGCCTGGAGGCGCTCCTCAACTTCCAGACGATGGTCGCCGAGCTGACCGGGCTGCCCACCTCCGGCGCCTCGCTGCTCGACGAGGGCACCGCGGCCGCCGAGGCCATGGCGCTCTCCCGGCGCGTCGGCAAGGTGAAGGACGGTGTCTTCCTGGTCGACGCCGACGCCCTGCCGCAGACGATCGCGGTCATCGAGACCCGCGCCGAGCCGACCGGTGTCGAGGTCGTCGTCGCCGACCTGTCCGACGGCATCCCGGCGGAGATCGCCGAGCGCGGTGTCTTCGGCGTCCTGGTGCAGTACCCGGGTGCCTCCGGAGCGGTGCGGAACATCGAGCCCGTCATCGAGCAGGCCCACGAGCTGGGCGCGATCGTCACGGTCGCCGCCGACCTGCTGGCCCTGACCCTGCTCACCTCGCCCGGTGACCTGGGCGCGGACATCGCGGTCGGCACCACACAGCGCTTCGGTGTGCCGATGGGCTTCGGCGGACCGCACGCCGGCTTCATGGCCGTACGGGAGAAGTTCGCCCGCAGCCTTCCCGGCCGCCTCGTCGGTGTCTCCGTTGACGCGGACGGCAACAAGGCCTACCGGCTGGCCCTGCAGACCCGCGAGCAGCACATCCGCCGGGAGAAGGCCACCAGCAACATCTGTACCGCTCAGGTGCTGCTCGCCGTCATGGCCGGAATGTACGCCGTCTACCACGGCCCGGACGGGCTGCGGACGATCGCCCGGCGCACCCACCGCTACGCGACGATCCTGGCCGAGGGCCTGCGCGCCTCCGGCATCGACGTCGTGACCGGCGCCCACTTCGACACCCTCACCGTGCGTGTCCCGGGCAAGGCGGCCGAGATCGTCGCCGCTGCCCGCGAGCGCGGGGTCAACCTGCGGCTCGTCGACGCCGACCTGGTCTCCCTCGCCTGCGACGAGACCACCACGCGTACCCAGATCGCCGCCGTCTGGGCCGCCTTCGGTGTAGACGGGGACATCGAGTCGCTGGACGCCACCGCTGCCGACGCGCTGCCCGAGGGGCTGCTGCGCAGCGACGAGATCCTCACCCATCCGGTCTTCCACCAGCACCGCTCCGAGACCGCGATGCTGCGCTACCTGCGCAAGCTCGCCGACCGGGACTACGCGCTGGACCGCGGCATGATCCCGCTCGGCTCCTGCACCATGAAGCTGAACGCGACCACCGAGATGGAGTCGATCACCTGGCCCGAGTTCGGTGCGCTGCATCCCTTCGCTCCGGCCGAGCAGGCGCAGGGGTTCCTGACCCTCATCCGCGAGCTGGAGGAGCGCCTCGCCGAGGTCACCGGGTACGACGCGGTCTCCATCCAGCCGAACGCGGGCTCGCAGGGCGAGTTCGCGGGCCTGCTGGCCGTACGGGCGTACCACCGGGCCAACGGTGACGAGCAGCGCACCGTCTGCCTCATTCCGTCCTCCGCGCACGGCACCAACGCGGCCAGCGCCGTCATGGCCGGCATGAAGGTCGTCGTGGTCAAGACCGCCGACGACGGTGAGGTCGACATAGCGGACCTCCGCGCCAAGATCGAGAAGCACCGCGACGAGCTCGCCGTGCTCATGATCACGTACCCGTCGACGCACGGTGTGTTCGAGGAGCACGTCGCCGACATCTGCGCCGAGGTGCACGACGCCGGCGGTCAGGTGTACGTCGACGGTGCCAACCTCAACGCGCTGGTGGGCCTCGCCAGGCCGGGCCGGTTCGGCGGCGACGTCTCGCACCTGAACCTGCACAAGACCTTCTGCATCCCGCACGGCGGCGGCGGCCCCGGCGTCGGCCCGGTCGGCGTGCGCGCGCACCTCGCGCCGTACCTGCCGAACCACCCGCTGCAGCCCGCCGCGGGCCCCGAGACCGGGGTCGGACCGATCTCGGCCGCTCCGTGGGGCTCGGCCGGCATTCTGCCCATCTCGTGGGCGTACGTACGCCTGATGGGCGGGGAGGGCCTGAAGCGTGCGACGCAGGTGGCCGTGCTCGCCGCCAACTACATCGCCAAGCGTCTGGAACCGCACTACCCGATCCTGTACAACGGCCCGGCCGGTCTCGTCGCGCACGAGTGCATCGTGGACCTGCGGCCGATCTCCAAGGCCACCGGCGTCAGCGTCGACGACATCGCCAAGCGGCTGATCGACTACGGCTTCCACTCGCCGACCATGTCGTTCCCGGTCGCCGGGACGCTGATGATCGAGCCGACCGAGAGCGAGAACCTCGCGGAGCTCGACCGGTTCTGCGACACGATGATCGCCATTCGCGGCGAGGTCGAGAAGGTGGCCTCCGGCGAGTGGAGCGCGGACGACAACCCGCTGCACAACGCTCCGCACACCGCGGCGATGCTGGGCGGGGAATGGAAGCACGGCTACAGCCGTGAGGTGGCGGTCTTCCCGGCCGGGGTCTCGGCCGCCGACAAGTACTGGCCGCCGGTGCGCCGGATCGACGGTGCCTTCGGTGACCGTAACCTCGTCTGCTCCTGCCCGCCGCTGGACGAGTACGACAACTGAGTCATGAGCGCCACCGCGTGACGCGGTCATGCGTCGGGGCCGGTTCGGAGCATTCTCCGGGCCGGCCCCAGCTCGTACCGGCCGCGGTCAGGCGGCCTTCATCACCCGATCGGTTGCCAGGGGCCGGTGCGGAGCGATGATCTGGCCGTCCGGGAGCAGCTCACCGGTGTCCTCGAAGAGCAGGACTCCGTTGCACAGCAGGCTCCAGCCCTGTTCCGGGTGGTGCGCCGTCAGGCGGGCGGCTTCCCGGTCGGCTGAATCGGCGGTCGGGCATGGTGGCTGATGCTGGCACATGGCTGGGTTCTTTCGCTGCGTTGTAGTGAATGTCCTGCGGCTGGATGAGGTGTTCATTGCCGCCCCCCGTATCGATCGGTCCGGTCCCAGTGTTGCCCCACGGGCGTCAATCCGCAGGGATTTCGCAGCAGCACTTCTCCTTACTCGAAGGACGCATCACCCGCGCGGACGGTTCAGCGCAACTGCACTGTCCCTTCGGGTGGTTCGGGGTGGCCGGACCGGGCTAGTCCGGATGGGCATCGCAGTGCGCCCCCAGCACTGTGCCCCGCCACCGGGGACGGTGGCGGGGCACAGCGTTCTGACGCGGGTTCCGGTTCTCAGGCCGGTGATCCGAGCAGGGGGCCGGGGCCCGGGGGGATGCGCAGCGTCATCACACGGAGCAGATCGGCGACCCGGTGCGGGCGATGAGCCGCGATACCCGGTGGGGCGGGAGCCAGCGGAACCAGGAGATCGGCGGGCGCGAGCGTTCCCCCGGAGGCGTCGGTTTCGACGTCGCCGTGCAGCCAGAGGGCCAGCATGTAGAGCTCCGGGATGGACAGCAGCCGCGGCTGGTAGTGCGTGGTGACCGTCTCGGCCTGGCGCAGGGCGAGTTCGGTCGAGGCGATGTAGGGGCCCTCGAAGAAGTGCGAGAAGGTCCAGCCGTCCGGAGTGAGCATGGTGTCCGCCGCGGCGACGGCCTGCTCCGAGCTGCGGATCAGGAACCGCCACGCGGCAAGCCGGGTGGCGGGTGCGAGCCCGCCCGGCCCGATCCGGTCCAGTACATGGACGGGGAGCGGGAGTTCGGGGCTCAGCGGTCCCTGGGCGGACCGGAGAGCGGGCGTGCGGGCTTCGCGGACCGCGGTGGGTGAACCGAGTGCCGCGAGAACGCTGCGCAGAGCGGGCGCGGGAGCCGGGGGAACATGCAGCGGCATAGGTGGGTCGCCTCTCACTTCGGAGACACGGTGGTGCGTGGGCGAATGCAGACGGCGCTGTCGGCATGCGGGGCCAGAGGAGGCCGGTGACTGGGCCGGTGCGTCGACTCTCTGCCTCGTCCGCGGAGTTTATACGACACGTGTTCACGCGATGATTCCACTAGCCGTCGCAGGTATTGCCGACAAGGCGGTATCGAGACTTTATTATGCGGAGAACCTGCTGATTTTGCGTCAGCGGCGCAGCCGCCGCCTGGGATTTTTCCCTGGGTGCGGACGGCCGAAACGCGACGGTGTATTCACCATGCCCTGGTCCGGGAAACCTGTGCCGCACCATGCCCGTGGAATGTGCCTCGGGCGGCCGCACTCAGATTACTGGGTCCGTGGCGTTCCCGGGGGCGTTATGGATCACCCGGCCTGGGCATTATCGATCGTGACGCGAGCGGCCTGGGCCGTGGGCCGCCCACTTGAGGGAGGGACGCTCCGATGGGGGAGAAGGTCGTGGCGGGCGCCTTTGACCTGTCCGATCGGCAGGGGTACCGGCGCAAGCTCCACCAGTGCCTGGAGGGGCTGGAGCGGCTTCTGGCGGAGCGGAGGTTCGACCGGCCGCGCAACCTCATGGGCGTGGAGATCGAGCTGAATCTCGCGGGCGCCGACGGCATGCCGAAGATGATGAATGGGGAGGTCCTCCCGCGCATCGCGAGCCATGATTTCCAGACAGAACTCGGGATGTTCAATTTGGAAGTGAACATAGTCCCGCACCGTCTGGAAGGCCTCGTTTTCGATCAGCTGGCCGAAGAGCTCAGGACCGGGCTCGGATATGCCCACCGGAAGGCGGGCGAGGTCGATGCCGGGATCATGATGATCGGTATTCTGCCCACCCTGCGCCGTGCGGACCTCGTCGCGGCGAACCTCTCGGACGCGGACCGCTACACACTGCTGAACGATCAAATGGTGGCTGCCCGGGGCGAGGTTTTCTCCCTCGATATCGAGGGAGTGGAGCGATTGGTGTGCACCTCCGCCTCGATAACCCCGGAGGCCGCCTGTACCTCGGTCCAGCTCCATCTGCAGGTGACACCGGCGCGATTTGCGGCCGTGTGGAACGCCGCCCAGGCCGTCGCCGGGGTCCAGATCGCACTGGGGGCCAACTCGCCCTTCCTGTTCGGCAGGGAGCTGTGGCGGGAATCGCGGCCGCCGCTCTTCCAGCAGGCCACCGACACCCGGCCGCCCGAACTCCAGAACCAGGGAGTGCGGCCCAGGACCTGGTTCGGTGAGCGGTGGATCAGCTCGGCGTACGAGCTCTTCGAGGAGAACCTGCGCTACTTCCCGCCACTGCTTCCGATCTGCGACGAGGAGGAGCCACTGCGGGTCCTGGACGGAGGCGGGGTGCCGGGGTTGCAGGAGCTGGTGCTCCACAACGGCACGGTCTACCGCTGGAACCGGCCCGTGTACGGGCTCGCCGACGGCGTACCCCATCTGCGGGTCGAGAACCGGGTCCTGCCCGCCGGCCCCACCGTCACCGATGTGATCGCCAACGCGGCGCTGTACTACGGGCTCGTACGGGCGCTCGCCGAGGAGTCCCGTCCGGTGTGGAACCGGCTGCCGTTCGAGGCCGCGGCGGAGAACTTCGACACCGCGTGCCGCCTGGGCATCGACGCGGAGCTGATCTGGCCACGCCCCGGCCGTGCGGGCGGGCTGACCCGGGTGCCGGCCGTCAAGCTCGTACGGGACGAACTGCTGCCGCTGGCCGCCGCGGGGCTCGATGCCTGGAACATCGAGCCCGCGGACCGCGACCGCTACCTCGGGGTCATCGAGGAGCGCTGCAAGCGACGGGTGAACGGAGCGTCCTGGCAGGCGGACACCTACCACCGGGCGCGGGAGGCAGGGCTCGACCGGTACGCGGCGCTGGCCGCGACCACCCGGCGGTACGCCGAACTGATGCACAGCGGCGAGCCGGTGCACGGCTGGCCGACAGATGTCCCCAAGCCATGAGTCCGGGACGGCGGGGGCGTGGTTGCCCTGGGGCTACTCCTGGGCGGCGTGACTGCTCTGACCGGCCGTCATGACGGCCTGCAGGATCACTGCCTGGATCTCGGCCGGGTCGATGACCTGGTAGCCACCTCCGCCGGTCACCTTCGCTATCTCGTTCACCTCCTCGCGGTCGGCCTCGGGACCGACCGCGATGGCGAGCAGCGGCACCGGGCGCTCCGGATCGGCGATCCGCTTCAGTTCCGCGATCAGGGCACTGCGGGAGATGGACTGGTTGTCCTGGTTCGAGCCGTCGGTGAGGATCACGACCGCGTTGAACTTGCCCTTCACATAGGTCGCCTGGGCGTCCTTGTAGGCGGCCAGCATCGTGTCGTACAGGCCGGTCGCGCCGTCCGGCACGGGCTTCAGCGCCGCGAAGGCCGCGGCGAGCTTCTCGCGGTGGGTGCCGCCGCCCTTCGCCGGATCACCCAGCCGGGCGGCCGGTACCAGCCTGCGGTAGTCCTTGTCGCCGTCGAGCGTGGTGGCGAACTCCCAGAGGCCGATCTCGTCATTCGGGGTGAACTGGTTGAGGGCCTGGATCAGGGACGCCTTGGTGACGTCCATCCGGGACTGGTTGCGCCCCGGGACGATCGTGGCCATGGACCCCGACGCGTCGACGACCGTGGTCAGCCGGGCGCTCTGCACCGTGATCGTCCACATGCCGAGCGTCTGCTGGAGTTCCTCGGCGGTCGGTGCGGCGGCGGCCGCGGTGGCGTACGGCTGGGGCTTCCTGCCGCCCGCCGATGCGACCACCGATTCGCCTGCCGTGCCGTCGACGTTCCTGAAGCCGTGCTTCTCCAGCGTGGCCTGCGCAGCGGGCTCGTCCAGCAGCGTCATGAACCGCAGCGCCGCCCGGCTCTCGGGCGTGCTCATCCTGGTTTCGTCGACCAGGGTGTACGGATAGTTGAGGAGCGGGGTGCCGTCCTTGGGGTAGAAGAGGTCGAGCTTTCCGCCGCCGGTCGAGTCCGCGTTGTGGGCGTAAGCGGCCTGCTCGGAGAGGAGCACCGCCTGGTTGCGTCCCGGATTGCCTTGTTCGGCGCCCGAATCGCTCTGTGCCAGTGTCTCCAGCACCTGGGTGTCACCGTCCGACATGCGCTGCGCGAGCAGCTTGGCGGTCGCCGCGACCCTGGTGTCGCTGTCTCCGCCCTGCTTCTCGGAGGACGCGCCGATGCTGGCGAGCGCCAGCAGGCCGGTGGCGCTGCGGGCCGGGTCGGCCGAGCCGAGGCGCACCTTGTCCGACTCCATGGCAGCGGCCGTCAACTCCGCCCAGGAGTACTTCTTCTTCGGCCAGCCGAGGCTCTTGGCCGCGGACGGCACCATGGCCAGGGTCACGGGGGAGGACGCGATCGAATCGCCCGGGGTGATCGGGACGCCGTCGCCGGAGCCCTTGGCCCGGTCGAGCCAGAGGTCGGAGTCGGGCAGCCAGATCTGGAAGTCCGGGGCATGGGTATCGCTGGAGAGGGCGTCGGCGACCTTGTAGGAGTCGCGGGCGACCACCGTCACGTACAGACAGCGACCGTCGGACCGCACCTCGTCCTCGCGCGCCTTGTCGGCGACGGCGCGAACGGAGGGGGCGATGTCCGGGGAGGCCATCACCGACAGACGTACGGCCGAGTCCTCGCAGCTCTTCGAGAACGACAGCAGGCCGCCCTGGACCGCGACGGCCGTTCCCGCCGCCACCGCGAGGACGAGCAAGGTCGCGATCGCGACGGTGCGCCGACGGCGCGGCGGTGATCCGTCCCCGCTTCCGTCGCCGGCGTAGTCGTCGGGCAAGCTGTGACGTCCCATGTCGGTGGTGCCCCTCCTTGAGGATGAACAAGGAAAAGGGGGACCACACCATCGGCAATGGTGGCTGTCCCCCGGCCTGTCGCGCATGATCTTCGTACCTGCATTCGAGACCCTAGTCGTACGGGGAGCAGGATGGGGCGTGAATGCACAACTGAAGGCAGGTGTACAGGTGGAGGCGGGGCTTGTGGCTGATTCTTTTCCCCGAGAGGCTTTGTCGCGAAGGATTCTGCGGTCCGAAACGGTCCTTGTGCTGGCTCTCTCGTTGGGCGCCAGCGGGGTGTCTGCCCTGATCAGTTTTGTCGGATCACTGACGAAACCAGGGGGTTTGAAGGATCAGGCCGCGACGCTCAACAGCTCGTACGCGCCGGGGCGCCCATGGCTGGATCTCGCCTGGCAACTCTTCGGTATCGCGTCGGCCCTGGTGCCCGTCGCTCTGGTCGCACATCTGCTGATCAGGGAAGGCGCCGGTCTGCGGGCCATCGGTTTCGACCGCACCAGGCCGTGGCCGGACCTGGGGCGCGGCACGATGGTCGCGGCGGGCATCGGGAGTGCCGGACTCGCCTTCTACCTGGTGGCCCGGGCCGCCGGATTCAATCTGACCGTGGTCCCGGAGTCACTGCCCGATGTGTGGTGGAAGTTCCCGGTCCTGATCCTGTCCGCGATCCAGAACTCCGTCGTGGAGGAAGTGATCGTCGTCGGGTATCTGCTGCGCAGACTGGGGCAGTTGGGGTGGACGCCGATGGCGGCTCTGGTCGCCAGTTCGGTGCTGCGTGGTTCGTACCACCTGTATCAGGGGATCGGCGGCTTCATCGGCAACATGGTGATGGGCGTCGTCTTCGTGCTGCTGTACCGGCGCTGGGGACGGGTCGGGCCGCTGGTCGCGGCACACGCACTGCTGGACATCGGGGCGTTCGTCGGATATGCGCTGCTGGCGGGGAAGGTGGGCTGGCTGCCTACGCCGTGAGGGACGGGCCGGGGACGGCGGGAGTCGGGGGGAGTGGTTCGTGCGGCTCCGCCGTTCCCCCGTCATGGGTCGTGTCCGCGAAGTCTTGTCGTCCGCCCGGAGGGCGGGCGGGACTTTGCGGACACGGCCCAGGGGTCAGAGCGCCGTGAGCAGTTCGCCGTCGATGACTGTCACGGCGTCACCGGTCAGTAGGGTCCGGTCGCCGCGCAGCGAGGTCCGGACCAGGCCGGAACGGGCGGAGGCCTGTAGTCCGGTCAGTTCGTCACGGCCGAACCGGGCCGACCAGAAGGGTGCCAGCGCGGTGTGGGCGCTGCCGGTCACGGGGTCCTCGTCGATCCCGACCCGTGGGAAGAAGCCTCGCGAGACGAAGTCGTAGCCGCGGGCCGGGTCCTCCGCGGCGGCCGTGGCGATGACGCCCCGCCGGGAGACATCGGCCAGCCTGGCGAGATCGGGGGTCAGTCCTCGCACGGTCGCCTCGTCGGACAGTTCGACGAGCAGGTCGCCGATGTGCGGGCCGGTGTCGTTGACGGAGAGCGGATCCGCACCGAGGGCTGCGGCCAGTCCGGCCGGGGTGGCCTCCGGTGTCAACGGGGACGTGGGGAAGTCGAGGGTGATCGCACCGTCCGGGCGGGCGGTCGCGGTGAGGATCCCGCACCGCGCCGCGAAGCGCACCGTGCCGCTCGCCGTCCCGGTCGTGTGCAGGACATGCGCGGTGGCGAGGGTGGCATGCCCGCACATGTCGACCTCCGTGGTCGGGGTGAACCAGCGAAGCGCCCAGTCGGCCTCGCCGCCAGGGGGCAGCGGGTGGGTGAAGGCGGTCTCGGAGAGGTTCAGTTCCATGGCGATCCGCTGGAGGCGATCGTCGTCGGCGAAGCTGTCGGAATGCAGGACCAGGACCCCCGCCGGATTGCCGGTGAAGGGGCGGTCGGTGAACGTGTCGACGATTCGAATCCTCATGACGCGACCATACGTACGGTGCAAAGCCGGGCGCCAAGGCCAATTCGGTGTCATTGGACCTGGAACCCCGACGGGTGAACGATGTCAGTGGCACCCGATACGGTCCGCGTACCGGACCGAGGGGGGAGTGCCCCATGGGAACCAAGTGGAGTCTGACGATCGACTGCGCACAACCGGCGAGGCCGGCCGAGTTCTGGGCGCTGGCACTGGGCTATGCGGAGAAGCCCGCGCCTGTCGGGTTCGGGAGTTGGGAGGAGTGGTTCTCGCACCATGAGATCCCGGAGAACGAGTGGGACCAAGGGGCGTACCTGTCCGATCCGGACGGGTCCGAGTCTGCCCTTCCTGCAGGTGCCGGAGTCGAAGGCCGTGAAGAACCGGCTGCACCTCGACGTGCAGGTCGGTGGCGGTCGTGACACGCCCTGGGAGGAGCGATGGCCGCGCGTGGTCGAGGCGGTGGAGCGCCTGACCGCCGCCGGCGCGACCGTGGTCCGTGAGGACGAATGGCAGGGCAGGCCGGACCATGTGGTGATGGCCGATCCGGAAGGAAACGAGTTCTGCATGCTCTGACGGTGGCTTCCGCTCTGCGGCCCGCTGATCCGGCGTATCGGCGCCGCTCCCCGGCGGCTGCCCGGTCGGAAGTCATGCGTGCCGGTCGGTGTCCCGATCGCTGTTCGGGTCGGCTACCCGGGCGGCACGCTCCAGCCGGCTTCGATGGTTCTCCCACCACGCCGGGTCGCCCGGCGGCATGTTGTCATTGCCCTTGCTCATCCCGACGGCACCGTCGACGAGTTCCCGCGTTGGCCTCAGCGCAGTCCCCGACCCAGGGCAGGGGCTCGCCGGACGGCCGTCCGAAGGTGTCACCGAGGTAGCCCAACTCCACACTGGCCACGTGCTTGACCAGGCCGGTCGGCGTCAGCGGGCGGCGGGCGTCGTACTCGGAGAGCCCTTCGAGTTTCCACAACAGGGCGTCGCGGGCGGATTGCAGGTAGAGGCGAAGGTCGGCCTTGCGTTCCGATTCGATCCTGGATTCGGCCCTGGGTTGGGTCATGGATGTGGTCGTGGGTTCGGTCATGGGGCCTGTCTGCCGTTCGCGCGATCTTTGTCCACCTGGTCATCGATGCTCAGGACATCCTGATCATCCTCGTGACTCCCGTCGATACGGAACCCACCCGCGACGCGGTGACCTACTGGGACATCGCGGAAATGCCGCCTACCGGTGACGACCCACTGAACGCGCTGATAGTCCGGCTGGCTGCCGCGTACCAGGAACCCGGTCTGCTCAAGTTCCACCTCGACGACGTCGGCTCGGCCGCCGGCCGCGCCGCCGGACTCGCCGACCCGGGCCTCCGGGTCGGCACCCGCGACGTGGTCCTCACCGCGGGGGACCACCTCTGCGTGTACGTCCTGGAGTGGACGCTGCACCACCTCGACCTGGTCGCGTACCTCCCGGACATGGGCGAACCGCCCGTGGAGGGGCTCGCCCGGTCCCGCGAAATGCTGGAGAGGATCGCCGGGGCAGCGTTCCCCGCGTCGTTCTCCGACGAGGACGCGCTGCTGGTCGGCACCGAACGGCGTGCCCCGACCGACGCGGAGAAGGCCGAACTGGACTTGCCGGCCGCGAAATTCCCGCTCCACCTCGGATGACGGGCAGGGCAGGGCCGCCATGGCCGCCGTCCCCGCCTCGGGATTCGATCCCGTCGCCGAGCGCGAGAAGACCGCGCCGCACCGGGAGCCGCGA
This sequence comes from Streptomyces sp. NPDC006510, assembly GCF_040611955.1. NCBI lineage: Bacteria > Bacillati > Actinomycetota > Actinomycetes > Kitasatosporales > Streptomycetaceae > Streptomyces > Streptomyces sp. NPDC006510. The sequence goes on from NZ_JBEXPH010000051.1 coordinate 22,426, forward strand.
TCCCCCGGCTGGTTGGGCTGCTGCGCGACGTCCCCGATCGGGGCGCGGCCTCCGGCGTCCCGGTGAACGAGCGCACCCGCGTCACGGTGATCGGTGACGGCGCCGTCGGCGTGATGACGGTCCTCTCCGCCGACCGGCTCGGCGCGGAGCAGATCGTCCTGATGGGCCGCCACCAGGCGCGCACCGACCTGGGCCGCGAGTTCGGTGCCACCGACGTCGTCTCTGTCCGCGGCGAGGAAGGCATCGAAACGGTCCGCGAGCTCACCGGCGGACACGGCACCCACGTGGTGCTTGAGGCAGTTGGCAACATGCCCGCCTACGAGCGGGCCGTCGGCGTCCTCCGCCCGGGCGGAGTCATCAGCCGGGTCGGTGTACCGCAGTACGAACAAGCCCCGATCGGCTTCGGTGGCCTCTTCCGCCACAACCTGCGGCTGGCCGGCGGCCCGGCCCCGGTCCGCGCCTACATCGAGGAACTGATGCCCGATGTCCTCAACGGCACCATCGAACCGGGCAAGGTCTTCGGCGCCACCGCCGACCTCGACGGCGTTTCCAGTCGGCTACCAGGACATGGCCGACCGCCAGAGCCTCAAGGTTCTTGTCACGCCCTGACCTTGGGACGGCTGGTGGCGGTGCGGCACAGGGCGCACCCCCGCCTGCCGACGGTCCCGCGGCGATGTCGGCAGTCGTGGATCGACAGCCCGCACGACGCGGGAACTGCAGCCGGACTCGGTGGGCAGAGGATGCCTGGCCATCTCCCGGCGCGGCTCCGCTTGACCTTGACACAGTGACAAGGTCTTCACTGTGGCCAAGGAGGTGGTCCCGATGACCTTGCCGAAAAAGGACACGAACACGATGCGAGCTCTCCAGGGGCTGGAGAACAGCAGCTCGTCGGTCCGGCTGCGGGCAGCGCTGGCGGTCGGCACGACCCCGGATCCGTGGTTCATCGACAAGCTCATCGAACGATGCGCGACCGAGCCCGAATTCCATGTGCGCGAAATGCTTACGTGGGCACTCACCCGTCACTCGTCATCAATGACGGTCCCCATGCTCATCGATGAACTCCGCTCGGCGCGTGCGCAGGCACGCAGCCAGGCGTTGCACACGCTGTCCAAGATCGGGGATCGGCAGGCGTGGCCGGCGATCACACGGGCGCTTCTGACCGATGCCGACGACGAGGTGGCGCGGAGCGCCTGGCGAGCGGCGGTCGTACTCGTGCCCGAAGGTGAAGAACCCGAGTTGGCCGGGGTGTTGGCGACGCAGCTCGGGCGCGGTGAGCGGGAGACGCAGTTGAGCCTCAGCCGGGCGCTGATCGGGCTCGGTGAGGTGATCACGCCGACCCTGCGCGCCGCGATGACGGATCTCGAACCTCGCGTGCGTCAGCACGCGATCGCCACGGAACGGCTGTGGCGCAACCCGGACGCCGGATTCGAGTTCGCGATCGAGGAGGCGAAGCGCCTCGTAGCCCTCGGCACGACCAGTCAGGAGGGGTGAAAGCAGTGTTGATCGGTGATGTGGCACGACGGTCCGGGGTCAGCGCCCGCATGCTCAGGCATTACGACGCGCTCGGCCTGGTGCGGCCGACGGGTCGCACCGAGGCGGGCTATCGGCAGTATTCCAGCGAGGACATCCGGCGAATCTTCCATATCGAGAGCCTGCGGTCATTGGGGCTGTCGCTGCGTGAAGTCGGGCGCGCGCTGGATGATCCCGGCTTCAGGCCCTCGGGACTCGTCGACGACCTCATCCGCCGGACGCGAGAACGCATGGAGAGCGAGAGGGAACTGCTCACGAGACTCCGTCGGATCGATGCCGCGGAACCCGCCGGCTGGGCGGACGTCCTCCAGATCGTCGCACTCCTTCATGCCCTGGGGTCGGAGAGTGCTGGGAAGCGCCAGCGCGCGGCCATGTCCTCAGTCGTAGACGTTCCGGTGCCAGTGGAAGCTCTGGTCGAGGCAGCGTTGAGCGAGACGGATCCGAACGTCGCCGGTGCCCTTCGATGGGCTCTGGCGCAATCGGGCGACGGCGCATTGGTACTGCTGGCGGAGGGCCTGGGCTCACCGGTGGCCGGGGTGCGCAAGCGTGCCGTCCAGTCCATCGCCGAGATTCCGAACGGTGAGGCGACCGCACTGTTGCAGGACGCCCTCACGAACTCCGACACCGTGGTCCGCAGGTGTGCAGCTCTGGCGCTCGGGGCACGTGGAGTAGCCGACGCGGTCCCGACGCTCATCGACATGATCGTCGAGGAGACGAACGACGCCGATGCGGCCGATGCGCTGAGCGCGCTGGCGAGTGATCCCGTGTTGGCGGATCGGATCGCTACCAGGCTCGTCGACTGGCTCGCCCACGACACCGTCGAATCGTCCGCACGTCGACGGCTGACACAGGCGCTCGCGGATATCCCGGGGATCAGGGCGTCGCGTGCCCTCGCAGAACTGTCACAGGACGAAGACCGTGCCGTTGCGCTCACTGCGACATACATTCTCACGCTGCGCAACGCACGGTAACGGAGCTCTCCTGGGGTGCTGGGTGCGTGGGGCCCAGTTGTTGCCGGTCACCGCCGACAGGGCCACGGCATCGCCGAAAGCCTCGGCTGGACCGCGTCCCGCGCCGCGCGACACAGGCGTACCGCCCCGGGGCGGGTGGACACCCATCGGACCCGGGGCACGGGTGTCCCGTCGCAAAGGAGCTGGTCTCCGAGACCGGCTCTGACCTGGATCGACCAGATCAAGTGAGACGCGGAGGCATTGAAGAGCCCAGGTGATCTGGTCCGGGAGAGCGGATACCTGTATCTCTCAGGTGATCTGGTCCGCCTGGGGCGTTTCCGCCCGCTTGCAGGGTTCGCGCTGAAGCCGGCAGTCCAGCCATGCGGCGATATCAGTGATGACCGCCGCGTCGACATGCTGGGGTGCCATGTACCCGGCGGGCGTCGACGGTCCTGCCCCTGCGAAGAAGAGGTGGTCGTCGGCTGGGTGGATCTGGATGGTGACGTCCGGACGCCCGGTCAGTCCCTCTTGCCAGAGGGACAAGTCATGCTCGACGGTGACCTGGTAATCGCGGCCTCCCTGGAGGATCAGCAGCGGCTTGTCCAGGGCGGCCGCGGTGGCGACCGGGTCATAGGAGCGCAGGTCCAGCCAGTACGAGGCCGGAAGGCCGAAGGGCAGGTCCTCCCGGGGCGTACGGGGACACAGGGCGGTCTCGACGGTCGCGGCCTGCCGGGTTATCTCCGCAAGGACCGCCTCGGAGTGCGGGCCGGGGTCGAGGGCGGCGAGGTGGCCCACGACCCGGACGGCCGTCCGGTGCAGGGGCTCGGCGTCACCCGCCAGGATCACGACGCCCGCGACGGACGGCTCGGTCTCGGCGACCCGTGGGGCGACCTTGCCCCCCATGCTGTGCCCGGCGACGAACACCCGGGCGGAATCGACGCACGGCTCCTCCTGGAGCAGACGCACGGCGGCGACGGCATAGGGGACGTACTCGCGTGTCATCGTGAAGTCGTCCGCGGCAGCCACCTCCGCCGCGTGTGTGAAGGTCACCTTGTCGTGGCGCAGCACCGCCACGCCGCGGCTGGCCAGACCCCAGGCGAGGTCCTTGAGGGGCTTGTTGGGTCCGCTGGTCGCGTCCCGGTCGAAGGGACCTCCGCCGCTGAGCAGCACGACCCCGGGCCATGGGCCGTCACCGTGCGGAACGGTGACGGTGCCGGCCGCTGCGAGAGCGCCGGCTCCGACCGTGACGTCGCGCTCCTCGAAGGCGCCCGGAACCGCGTAGGAGGGCGCCGCCCAGGGTTCGCAGGCAGGGGGCGCGAGGCGCAGCCCGTTCAGCAGGCCGGCGGAGTCGACCGACATGACGGCGGTGAACTGTCCCCGCTCGCAGACCACGGGAACGCTGACACGGATCAGGTCCGGCTGCAGGCTCTCGCTCGACGGTTTGCCGAGGTCCGTGACCGGACCAGTTCCCGCGGTCCCGGCGAGCCAGGCCGCCTGGAGGGTCTGGGCGCTCAGTGCAGCACGCAACGGCGGGGCGAACAGCGCAGCGATCTCCGTGAAACGGCCATCGCGTGCCCACTCGACCGCTCAGTTGTCAGATCGCTGGGCTACTGTGCCGGAGCATGAAGCCGGACACCTGGTTGGCGGACACCCGCACCTCGTACGACACGGTCGCAGTCAGCTACGCGGACCAACTGCGCGAGGCTCTAGGCGGCTTGCCATACCTCCGAGCGGCGCTGGGCCTGTTCGCCGACGCGGTCGCTGAGGCTGGTGGTGGGCCGGTGGCGGACGTGGGATGCGGACCGGGGCACATCACCGCCCACCTGCACAGCCTGGGCGTCGACGCCTTCGGAATCGACGTCTCCCCGGGGATGGTCGGCGTGGCTCGAAGCGATCACCCTGAACTCCGATTCGAGGTGGGCTCGATGACGGATCTCGACCTCGCTGACGAGTCGATCGCCGGTGCGCTCGCGTTCTGGTCGCTGATTCACGTCCCCGACGATGAGGTCCCCACGGTCCTCGACGGCTTCAGGCGGGCACTGCGCCCCGGCGCACCACTGCTGATCGGCTTTCACGTGGGCGACGGGTCGCGGCTGAAGACGCAGGGCTACGGCGGCCACCCGATGAAGGTCTACGTCCACCGGCGCCAGCCCGCCCAGGTGAGCGCCTGGCTCCGCGAGACCGGATTCACCGTCGAGACCGAGATGCTGCTCGACCCCGAGGGCAGCGCCCCCGGAGCGATCCTCTTCGCGCGCCGTCGCTCGTAGCGGTCAGGCCGCTGCGGAACCGACTCGGGATGGGTTGATTTCGAAGGTCCGATTGTCCCGTATGAGGGCCCACAGAACGTTGAGGCGGCGCCTGGCGAGGGCGAGGATGGCCTGCTTGTGCCCCTTGCCCTCGCCGCGTTTGCGGTCGTAGAACTTCTTGGAGACGGGGCAGCAGCGCGCTGCGATCTGGGCAGAGAGGTAGAAGACCCGCAGGAGCCGCCGGTTGTAGCGGCGTGGCCGGTGCGGATTGCCGCTGATGCGTCCCGAGTCGCGGGGGTACGGGGGCAAGCCCGGCGACGCCGGCCAGGCGGTCGCAGGTGCCGAAAGCACTCATGTCACCACCGGTGACAGCAATGAACTCAGCACTCAGCAACGGCCCCATGCCGGGCAGGCTGAGGACGACCTCCGCGTGGCGGTGCTCACGGAGCCGGCTTTCGATCAGGGCGTCGATCTCAGCTATCTCTTCATCGAGGGTCATCACCTCCTTCGCCAATCTGACCACCATGGCGGCGGACAGCTTCTCCCCGGGAACAGCCGTGTGCCGGGACTCCGCGGCCACAGCTCCAACAGCTCGGGCTCGTTGTTCGGGACCCGACGCGAGAGCACCTTGGTCCCGTCGGCGTCGATCACTGCGCAGTGATGCTCGCCCCTGCCCGCGTCCGTACCAGCCCAGAGTTCGCGCACCAGCGCCTCCGTCGTCGATGGTCATGTGGATGTCCCGGCAGACGACCTCGCCGACGCGTCCTGACACAGCGATCCACTTCGCTCATCCCGATCAGCGGTCGAGTCGTCGCGGGGCTCCGGGCGGCCGATCTCAGTGAGCCACCACAAGGCGGACGGGCCACAGCCACACCCGGAACCCCTGGGCCTCCCGATCCTGCGAACGACCGGGATGGGACCCGTGCAACAAGGTAAGGACGGGACAACGGGGCAGCTGAGCAAGGGATTGCCAGGCGATCGGTTCCGATATATCGTTGACGCATCGCGACAGATCAACGATGGAAGGAGCGTAGCGATGCGTTCACATGGACATGAGCAAGAGTTCGGGCATGGACATGGGCACTGCGGGCCCGGTCATCAGGGGCGTGGCGACTTCGAGGGACGACGGGCGGCCTTCGGGCAGTTCGGGCCGCCGTTCGGGGGCGGGCCCTTCGGGGGTGGCCCCTTCGGTGGCGGGCGCGGGCGAGGTGGCGGCAGGGGGAGGGCGCGGCGTGGTGACGTACGCGCGTCGATCCTGGCGCTGCTGAAGGACCGGCCGATGCACGGGTACGAGATGATCCAGGAGATCGGCGAGCGCAGTGGTGGGGCCTGGCGGCCCAGCCCCGGCTCGGTCTACCCGACGCTTCAACTGCTGGAGGACGAGGGCCTGATCGTCAGTGCGAGCGAGGGCGGCAAGAAGCTGTTCACGCTCACCGACACCGGCCGCACCGAGGCGGAGTCGGGGCCCGAGGCGCCCTGGGAGGAAGCCGGGCGCGGTGTCGACTGGGAGAGTGTCAATGAGATCCGGCAGGCCGGCTTCGGTCTGATGGAGGCATTCGGCCAGGTCTGGAAGACCGGCTCGGCCGATCAGCGCCAGAAGGCTCTCACGGTCATCAATGACTCCCGTAAGAAGCTCTATCTGATCCTTGCCGACGAGCACTGAGTACGTGGGTGCGGTGTCAAGGGCCTCGCGGCCGCGCCGCGAGGCCCGTCCCGTCGGCGGGGTGGCGTCAGGCGGTGATGAGTCCGCCCAGTTTGCGCAGTGACTCGACGAGCGCGGCCGTCGCCGAGTCCTTGAGCTTTCCCGCCATCAGGGAGACCGCGGCGCCGGTGAACTCCCCGTCGATGCGGACCGTGGTCGCCTCCCCGTCGGGGGTCAGCGAGTAGCGCATGGCCAGGCTGACGCCCATCGGGCCCTTGCCCTTGGTGGCCAGCAGGCGTGCGGTCTCCAGTTCCGCCACCGTCCAGGTCACCTCGGCCGGGAAGCCCATGAGCTTCATGTTCTCCTCGTAGGTGGCGGCGAGTTCGAGTGTCGCCGGACCGCCCTTGGGGAAGCTGGTGTGGGTGGCGTTCCACTGACCGTACGCGGTGAAGTCCGTCAGCTGGGCCCACACCTTCTCGGCCGGTGCTTCGATACGCGCCTCTGCACTGACTTCGGCCATGCGACCACCCCTTCTCGGCGGGTTACGGTGTCGCGGAACGTAGCCGCAGTGACCAGAACATTCAATACTGATGAACCGTCAGATCTGTGTGGCCGGTTCCTTCCGCTCCCGCGCGCCAGATCAGGGCAGCGTCGAATCGGTCGAAGGCGCGCGGGTGCGGACCGTCGTCGTGGCAGTGGAACGCGGCCCAGAAGAGGTCGGCGCGCAGTGCGTCGGCCGGTGCGTGGACCCGGTACACATACTCCCGCCCGTCGAGCGCCGGGAGGGCGACCAACCAGGACACGTCCGCGGGCTCCCTTCCGGCTGTCTGTCGCATGGGGTATGGCCTGAGGGACGTACGGCGGCGGCTTCCGGTTGCCGAGGGAGCGCGTGGCAAGGCGGCGCGCGCCCTTTTCTCCGATCGGATCCGGAAATGGCGAGATCTCATCCGCAAGGAGGAGAAACCGTTCGGGTGTGCCCAACTTGCGTGGGATGCCTGGATGGGCCCCTCCGGGGATGTGTCGGCGCTCCGGGACTGATGGGGTGAGAGACGTGCAAAACCGGATGCCGCGGATTCCTCAGCAGCCCGTACCGAACCGAGCCGAGCTCGACGCCAGACTCACCGTGGAGCTGGCCGCCGTGGTGACGGGCGCCCGCAGGCGTGCGCTGCGCGACGGCGACCGGCAGATCGACACGGCGCATCTGCTGCACTCCCTCATCGAGTCGGACCCCGCGGTGCGGGCGGCCTTCGAGGGCGGGCCCCAACTGGCCAAAGTGCTCGGCTATCTCGTTCAGCGCAGTATCGGATACGGGCTCCGCTGGCAGGGTTCGGTGGAGGACTCCGGCGCCGTCCCGGCCGTCCCGGACCCGGGTCGCACTGTGCGGGACGCCGCCACGGAGGGCTGGTCGCCCTCGGCCGCTGCGGCGATGGCCGGAGCGCTTGGGCGGGCGGCGTCGCGCGGCGATGTGCGGGCCGGAGGGCTCGACCTGCTCGCGGCGCTGGCCACGGATCACGAATGCCGGGCCGTCGAGGTGCTGGTACGGGGCGGGGTCGACGCGGACGGGCTGGCCGCCCGGGTCGCGGATGCCGCCGGCCGGCCCGGCTTCGGGAGCTGACGAGGGAGGCTGCCGCGGAGCCGCGCACCGGGCGGTGCGCATGTCAGTGGTCACCGGGGTGACGCTCCTGACCACAGCTGTCATGATGGGCCGATGCACGCGTCTCAGGGGAGAAGCGCCAGCCTGGGACTAGCCCTGGCCTCGGCGTTCGCATTCGGTGGTTCAGGGGTGGCGGCCAAGCCGTTGATCGAGGCGGGGCTCGATCCGCTCCACGTGGTGTGGCTGCGGGTGGCGGGCGCGGCCCTGGTCATGCTGCCGGTGGCCTGGCGCCACCGGGACCTGGTGCGCAGCCGGCCGGTACTGCTCCTCGGCTTCGGGCTGCTCGCCGTCGCGGGTGTGCAGGCCTGCTACTTCGCCGCGATCTCCCGTATCCCCGTCGGTGTCGCGCTCCTCGTCGAATACCTGGCGCCCGCGCTCGTGCTCGGCTGGGTCCGGTTCGTCCAGCACAGGCCGGTCACCCGGCGGGCCGCGGTCGGTGTGGTGCTCGCTGTCGGCGGACTGACCTGCGTGGTCGAGGTCTGGTCGGGGCTGAGCTTCGACGTGGTCGGACTGCTGCTCGCGCTCGGTGCCGCCTGCTGTCAGGTCGGCTACTTCGTCCTGTCGGACCAGGGGAGTGCGGACGGGGCGGACGGCGTCGAACCGCCGCATCCGGTCGGCGTCATCGCCTACGGGCTGCTGATCGGCGCGGTCGTTCTCACCGTGATCGCACGACCCTGGGGCATGGACTGGTCGGTTCTGGGCGGTACCGCCGGCATGGACGGCAGGGATGTTCCGGCCTGGCTGCTGCTCGTCTGGATCGTGCTGCTGGCGACCGTGATCGCCTACGTCACCGGGGTGATCTCGGTGCGCCTGCTCTCTCCCGCGGTGGCGGGTGTGGTCGCCTGCCTGGAGGCGGTCATCGCCACCGTGCTCGCCTGGGTGATGCTTGGCGAGCACCTGTCGGCGCCCCAGCTCATCGGCGGTGCGATGGTGCTGATCGGTGCGTTCATCGCCCAGTCGTCGACACCGCGGACGCCCGCCGGCCCCGTCGTGTCGGGGCCGGGCGCGGGGGCCGCCGAAGGGCCGGACGACGGCCACGTCGCCGCCGAGGGGGAGCTGTCCGCCGGCCGTGTCGCGATGTGATGCGGCGTTCGCGCGTTCGGTCGTACTTCCGCCGTCCACCGTCCGCCGCCCTTCGTCCGGCGTGAGCGGCCACTCCTGAGGGGGGCGGCGAGGGTGACGAAAGCAGGGCTCGGGCGGGCCCCGAGCCCTGTCGCAGGAACCGAAAGGCAAAGACGGTGGACGCGCGGTCCACAAGGCTCCGCCTTCCCGGGGTGCGTCAGAGCGCGGTGATGTAGTCCGGCACCCCGATCGCGGGGTCGAGGTCGCCCGAAGGGAGCGGCGTCGCATAGCCGCGGGCGAGCGGGACGACGCCCGCCCAGTGAGGGAGTGCGAGGTCGCGGGGCTCGTCGTTGGGGCCGCCGGTGCGGATCTTGGCGGACACCTCCCGCAGGTCCAGCCGGATCACCGCCGTCGCCGCCAGCTCCTTCTCGTCGGCGGGCCGCGAGTCCGCGGACCGGCCCGGCACCACATGGTCGACGATCGCGTCGAGGGCGGTCCGGCGCTCCTGCGGGTCGGTGACCGTATGCGCTGTGCCGTGCACCACCACGGAGCGGTAGTTGATCGAGTGGTGGAAGGCGGAGCGGGCCAGCACCAGCCCGTCGACATGCGTCACCGTCAGGCACACCGGCAGCCCGGTGTCGGTGCGGCCTGCCTCGCGCAGCGGCCGGGAGCCCGTCGAGCCGTGCACGTAGAGCCGGTCGCCGACCCGCCCGAAGAGCGTCGGCAGGACGACCGGCGCGCCGTCACGGACGAAGCCGAGGTGGCAGACGTACGCCTCGTCGAGTATCGAGTGGACCACCTCCCGGTCGTATGCCGCCCGTTCGCGGGAACGGGTCGGGACGGTGCGCTCGGTCGGCTCGTATCCGGTTGCGGCGTCCGTGGACGTGGTGTGGGAGGCCGTGGGGTGCGGCGACGCGGTGTCCGACATTGCGTACTCCATTGCACTAGTGCATAATGTTGATTGTGCTAGGAGAGTATCGGATTGTTGGGCGGCGCGCATCGGAGATTGCCGCCAGTGTGGAGCACGGGGTCGGGTCGGGTGAGCTCGAACCGGGTCAAGTGCTGCCTCCCATGCGGGAGTTGGCTGACCGGCTGGGGGTGAACCCCAATACGGTGGCCGCCGCCTACCGCACGCTCCGCGAGCGCGGGGTGATCGAGACGGCCGGGCGCCGGGGCAGCAGGGTGCGGCCGCGTCCGGCGAGCACGGCGCGCGGTTCGCTCCGGGTCGAAGCGCCGGCGGGCGTGCGGGATCTGGGTGCGGGCAATCCCGATCCGGCCCTGCTGCCCACGCTGGGGGAGGCGTTCGCAAGGGTCGCGGAGGAGTATGCGCGGCAGCCCGGAATGTACGGGCAAGCGCCGGTGGACCCGGAGTTCGCCGCGCTCGCCCGCGCCGCGCTGGACGCCGACGGAGTGCCGGCCGGACCCGTGGTCGTGACCTCCGGATCGCTGGACGCGATCGAGCGCATCCTGGTCGCGCACCTCAGACCCGGTGACGCGGTGGCCGTCGAGGACCCCGGCTGGGGCAGCATGCTGGATCTCGTACCGGCGCTGGGGCTGCGCCCGGTGCCCGTCGCGGTCGACGACGAAGGGGCGCTGCCCGACGCTGTCGAGCACGCGCTGAACTCCGGTGCCCGTGCGCTCGTGGTAACCGACCGTGCGCAGAATCCGACCGGGGCGGCGATCGGATCCGGACGCGCCCTCGAACTGCGGGAAGTCCTGGCCGGACACCGCGACGTCCTCCTCATCGAGGACGACCACGGGCACGGCATCGTCGATCTGCCGCTCCATCCGCTGGCGGGCGCCACGGACCGTTGGGCTTTCGTGCGGTCCGTCGCCAAGGCGTACGGGCCGGACCTGCGGGTCGCCGTGCTGACCGGCGACCCGGTCACGGCCGACCGGGTGGCGGGGCGGCAGCGGCTGGGTCCCGGCTGGGTCAGCAGACTGCTGCAACGGGCCGTGGTGCACCTGTGGACCTCGGATGCCGTCGACTCGGGCGAGGTGGCGCGGGCGTACGCGAAGCGGCGGGACGGCCTCGTGCGGGCGCTGGCGGAGCGGGGCGTGGAGGCCCACGGACGCAGCGGGATGAACGTGTGGGTGCCGGTCGGCGACGAGACCGGTGCAGTGGCGAGGCTGCTGCACTCCGGTTGGGCCGTGGCGCCCGGGGCGCGGTTCCGGATGACCGCGCCCCAGGGGATCCGGCTCACCGTCTCCCCGCTCGCAGAGGCCGAGATCGGGCCACTGGCGGACGCGGTGGCGGCAGCGGTGGGACCGGTGAAGCCGCTGGCCTACGGGTGACCCTCGGCCCGGTCCGTCCGCCGGAGGGTGGCCTGAAGGTGATGGCCTACGGGTGGTCCTCGGTCTTGGTCCGCCCGCCGGAGGCCCGGCCGCTCCGGGCCCGGCTCTGGGTGAGGGCGGCGCCCGCCAGGACCACGAGAGCCCCCACCGGAGTGTTCCAGCTCAGCTGTTCGCCGAGCACGATCACTCCGGCGGCGGTGGCGATGACCGGGATGAAGTAGGTGACCATCTGCGCGGTCGTCGGTCCGACCTCCTCCACCAGGCCGTACTGCATCAGGACCGCGAGGCCCGTGCCGAGGGCTCCGAGGGCGACCACGGCCAGGGTCGGGAGCAGCGGGATCCCATCGGGGGCCGAGGTGAACAGCGGGGTCACCAGGGCGATCTGCGCCGTGCCGAGAAAGAGCTGGCCGCCGGTGAGCGCCAGCGTCGACGAACTGTCGCCGGCCAGCGTTCTGCGGACGTAGATCCAGCCGACCGGATAGCTGAGGGAGGCGAGCAGGGCCATGGCCGTGCCGGTGAAGTCCAGCCCGGAGAAGCCCTGCCAGGCGCCCAGCACGGTCAGTACGCCGAGAAAGCCGAGCCCGAGCCCGGCGACACGGCGACGGGTCGGCCGGTCCTCGGAGAGCGCGACGAGCGACAGCGCCATGCCCCACAGGGGCGATGTCGCGTTGCAGATGCCCGCCAGCGTCGACGGAATGGTCAGCTCGGCATAGGCGAAGAGAGAGAAGGGGAGTGCGTTCAGGAAGAACGCGGCGACGGCCAGGTGCCCCCAGGTGCGGGCACCACGGGGCGGTCGCTCTCGCCGGACCGCCATCGCGACGGCCAGCACGGCCGTCCCGGACAGCAGACGGCCGAGGGTGACCTGGAACGGGGCGTACCCCTCGGTGCCGACCTTGATCAGCAGGAAGCTGAAGCCCCAGATGAGCGAGAGCGCACCGAAGCGGATCCGCCAGTCCAGCGCCGGGCGGGCGGCGGGGGCCGGGCCCGGGGCTGTGGCCGGAGCCGGTGCGGTCTTCCCTTCCGTCCCGCTCGTCGTGCCTGTTGTGACTGTCGTGCTCGTCGGCAGGGTGGGGGTGGGGGACTCGGCGGGAGGCGTGGTTCCCGGTGCGGCGGTGGCGCTCATGGTGTCAACGATGGCCGCCTCAACCAAGTAGGACAAGCGAGACTTTGTGCGAGCGTCTGCGTAGCATTGCTTACATGTTGAATCTGGAGCGCCTGCGCACCCTGGACGCACTGGCCCGGCACGGTTCCGTGGGCGGCGCAGCCGAGGGCCTGCACGTGACCACATCGGCGGTCTCCCAGCAGATGGCGAAGCTGGAGCGGGAGGTGGGACAGCGGCTCCTGACCAAGAACGGACGCGGGGTCCGGCTCACCGACGCCGGCCGGCTGCTCGCCGACCACGCGGCCCGGATCCTGTCCCAGGTAGAGCTGGCCCAGTCCGACATCGAGGCGCAGCGCGGGGAAGTGGTGGGCGAGATCCGGCTCTCCGCCTTCCCGACAGCGGCCCGCGGACTCTTCCCCGCGGCGCTCCACACGCTGCGCGGTGACCACCCGGAGCTGCGCGTACGTACCCGGGAGCTGGAGCCCGAGGAAGGAATCCGCGCGGTGATCAGGGGCGACACGGACCTCGCCGTGGTGCTGGACTGGAGCAACAAGCGGCTGCCCGTGCCCGCGGGCCTGGCCAAGGCCGAACTCCTGGACGACGCACCGGACATCGCCATGCCGGCCGGTCACCGGCTGGCCGGCCGGGACGAGGTGGACCTGGAGGACTTCGCCGACGACGACTGGGTGTCCTGGCCCGAGGGCGAATTCTGTTACGACTGGCTGATGTTCACCCTCCGCTCCAAGGGCATCGAACCGCGCATCGCGCATCTGGCGGGCGAACATCACACCCAACTCGCCCTGATCGCCGCAGGGTTGGGCGTCTGTGTGGCGCCGAGGCTCGGCCGCGGACCGGTGCCCGACGGGGTGCGGCTCGTGCCCGTACGGCAGAAGATGCGCAGGCACGTCCACGCCGTGTGGCGCACCGACGCGGACCGGCGTCCGTCGATCAGGGCCGCGGTGGCCGCCCTGCGCGCGGCGGGCCGGGAGCTGGACGCGCCGTGAGCCACGCCCAGTGCCGACGCAGTGGGCGGGGGTTTTCCTCAGCACCGGGGTCCACCGATCGGTGGACGGCAAGTTCAACCTGACACCTCTGTCCGCCAACTGCCCTGTTCAACAAGGCTTCAGGGCATGAATTCACTCACTGTGCGGATGGCGCGCCGAAGTGCGCGGCACCCCTGGCGGGCGGTCGTCGGCTGGCTGGTGTTCGTGGTGCTGTGCCTGGTCGTCGGCGGAGCCGTCGGCACCAACAACGCGCGGACGGCCGACTACCGCGTCGGCGAGGCGGGCCGGGCCGAGGCCATGGCGGCCGAGGGGCACCTGGAGCGCCGTTCCACCGAGCAGGTACTGATCTCCGCCCGGTCGGGCGCCCCCGACAGGCAGGCCGCCGAAGCGGCCGCGCGGGATCTCACCGCCCGGATGAGGAAGCTGCCGGACGTCGCGGACGTGGCCGCGCCGCTCTGGTCCGACGACGGCCGGATCCTCATGGTCGAGGTGGCCCTGAAGGGCGAGGAGCGGGACGCGAAGGACAAGGTCGACGCACTGGCGGCGCAGACCTCGGCCGTTCAGAAGTCCCGTCCCGGGCTGCTGCTGGAGGAGACGGGAAGCCCCTCCATCAGCAAGGGCGTCGACCGGCAGCGCGGCGACGACCTGGCCCTGTCCGAGAAGATCACCCTGCCGGTCACGCTGGTCACCCTGCTGGTCGTCTTCGGATCGGTCGTCATGGCCGCGGTGCCGCTGCTGCTCGCGCTGTCGTCGATCGCGGCGGCCATCGGACTGTCGATGGTGATCTCGCATCTCTCTCCCGACGCCGGGGTCGGCACGAACGTCATCCTGATGATCGGTCTCGCCGTCGGTGTCGACTACACACTCTTCTACCTCAAACGGGAGCGCGAGAAACGGGCCCGCAGCGATGGCCGGCTGAGCACCGAGGCGCTGGTGGAGCTGGCCGCGGCCACCTCGGGCCGGGCGGTCGTGGTGTCCGGGCTGGCGGTCGTCATCTCCACCGCGACCCTGTACCTGGCCTCCGACGTGATCTTCTCCTCGCTCGCCACCGGCACCATCGTGGTCACGCTGGTCGCCGTGGCCAGTTCCCTGACGGTGCTGCCCGCGCTGCTGACCGTGCTCGGGAAGCGGGCGGAACGACGGGTCCGGCGCCGGGCGGAGCGCGGGAAGCCCGCCCCGCGCCCCCGCCGCGAGGGCGCGGGCCGGATCTGGACGGCACTGCTGCGGCCCGCCGCCCGGCACCCTCTTGCCACGCTCTGCGTCCCGGTCCTCGCCCTGCTCGCGCTCGCCCTGCCACTGGCCGGACTGAACATCACGGAGATGAGCCGCGACACGCACTCCCGCGAGATTCCCGCGATGCGCGTGTACGACCGCCTCAACGAGGCGTTCCCCGAGCAACGGGTCACGCACGACGTCGTCGTGCGCGCCGACGCCTCGCGCAGCCCGGAAGTCACCCGCGCGCTGCGCGAACTCGCCCGGCTCACCGACGCGGACCCGCTGTTCGCCGACGGCCCGCGCATCGACACCTCGGCCGACCACCGGATCAGCGTGCTGCGGCTCAAGGTGCCGCACCTCGGCAACTCCTCCCGGGCCCACGACTCCCTCGACCACCTGCGCGGCGAGTACCTGCCCGCCACCGTCGGACGGGTCCAGGGCGCGGAGTACGGCGTCAGCGGGGACGTCGCCCGGTACGCCGACTACCCGGCCCATCAGAACAGCAGGATCCCGCTCGTCCTCGGGGCGCTGCTGCTGGTGACCTTCGCGATGACCGTGTACGCCTTCCGTTCCGTGGTGCTCGGCCTGATCGGGGTCGTACTCAACCTGCTCTCCGCCGCGGCCGCGCTCGGGCTGCTCGTCCTCGTCTTCCAGGGCACCTGGGCCGAGGGACTGCTGGGCTTCGACTCCACGGGCTCGATCGGGTCGCGCGTCCCGCTCTTCCTCTTCGTGATCCTCTTCGGACTCTCCATGGACTACCAGGTGTTCGTGGTCAGCCGGATCAGGGAGGCCGTGCTCGCCGGTGTCCCCACGCGGCAGGCGGTCCTCGACGGGATCCGTACGTCGGCGAGCGTGGTCACCAGTGCCGCGGTCGTGATGACGACCGTCTTCGTGAGCTTCGTCCTCCTGCACATCATCGAGATGAAGCAGATCGGCTTCGTGCTCGCGGCGGCCGTGCTGCTCGACGCCTTCGTCGTCCGCATCATGATCCTGCCGGCGGCGCTGCTCCTGCTGGGCGAGGCGACCTGGTGGCCGTCGCGTCCCGCTCCGGCCGAATCGGACCGGACGGTCCGTGCCGAACTCGTGGCCGACGTACGTTGATCGGCATGACCGTTCTCGCCGGACCCTCCGCCGACGCCCTCTGGACCACATCGCTGCGCCGCTGGAACGCCGTGTGCTGGGTGCTGTTCGCCGCGATGGCCATCGGGCTGGCCACGATGGACGGGTCCGTCGGGAGCCGGTACGCGGCGCTCGCGCTGCTCGGCTGCGTGGTGCTCTGCTACGCGCTCCTCGACCGCTTCCCCGACAACCCCGTCGTACGGCCGCACGTCTACCTCTCCGTGCTGGTGCTCGCGCTCGGCGGGCTCGCATATCTGCGCGGCAGCTACGCGGCGCTGTTCATGGTGACGCTGCCGCACTACTGGATGTTCGGGCGGACCCCCAGGGCTTCGATGGGGTTCCTGGGGCTGGCCACGGTGGCGACGCTGGTGGGGAGCTGGTCGCGGCAGGGCTGGTCGCTGCAGTTCGTCGGCGAGACCATGGTGTCCACCCTGATCGTCGTCGCCGTGGGGGTCCTGATCGGCCTGTGGGCGCACTCGGTGGTCGCGCAGAGCACCGAACGCGCCCGGCTGATCGTCGAGTTGGAACGGACCCAGGCGGAGCTGTCCGAGGCGCACCAGCGCCAGGGGGCGGCGGACGAGCGGGAGCGGATGGCACGGGACATCCACGACACCCTCGCGCAGGGTCTCGCGTCGATCGTGGTGCTGGCGGAGGCGGCCCGGGCGGGACTCGCCTCGGAGCCGGCGCGCAGCGCCCAGCAGTTGCGCTCGATCGAGTCGACGGCCCGGGAGAACCTCGCCGAGGCCCGGGAGCTGGTGGGCTCGGCCCAGCAGCGGGGCGGGTCGGCGGCCGGTTCGGTGGCGCATACGCTGCGCCGCATCCTGGACCGCTTCGCGGAGGACACGGGGCTCATGGTGGCCGGCGAGCTGGCGGACGTCGAGTGCGACCAGCAGACCCGGATCGCGCTGCTGCGCTGTACGCAGGAGTCCCTGGCCAACGTCCGCAAACACGCGCGTGCCTCCACGGTCGGCGTGCTGCTCACCCGTGGGCCCCACGGGGTGGAGCTGGAGGTCACCGACGACGGCACCGGATTCGTCCCGGAGGAGTCGAAGGGCTTCGGGCTCGACGGGATGCGCAAACGCCTGGCGGAACTGGGCGGCCGGCTCACGGTCACCAGCTCGGTGGGCGACGGCACGAGGGTCCTGGGGATGATCCCGCTGGAGCCGGCGCCCGGGGACGGTGACGTGGAGAGCGGCGCGGGAAGCGAGGCAACGCGATGACCGGCGGACGAATCAGGGTGGTCGTGGTGGACGACCACACCGTCATGCGGGCGGGCGTCGTGGCCCTGCTCGCCGGAGAGGACGGGATCGAGATCGTCGGGGAGGCGGGGGACGGCAGGGCGGCCCTGGACCTGGTCGAACGGTACGACCCCGACGTCGCCCTGGTCGACCTGCGGATGCCGGTGCTGGACGGGGTGGGGGCTACGACCGAGATCGTCGCCCGGTACCCGCGCACCCGGGTCCTGATCCTGACGACGTACGACACCGATCAGGACATCGAGCGCGGGGTGGAGGCGGGCGCCATCGGCTACCTCCTGAAGGACACCACCCGCGAACAACTCGCCGACGCCATCCGCTCGGCGGCGCGCGGTGAGACCGTCCTCGCGCCCCGGGTGGCCGAGAAGCTGATCGCGCGGATGCGACGCCCGGCCCAGGAGCCGCTCACCGCCCGCGAGACCGATGTGCTCAACGCGGTGGCCGACGGCCTGACCAACGCCGACATCGGTAAACGCCTCGTCATCGCGGAGGCCACGGTCAAGACCCACCTCCTGCGCCTGTTCGCCAAGCTCGACGTGAGCGACCGCACGCGGGCGGTGGTGGTGGCCATGGAGCGAGGGCTGCTGAGACGCCCCTGAATCTGTTGCGCCTGTTGCGGCCCCGGCGGACCGCCGGGACGGGTGCGGGAAAGCGGCCCTCAGGCCGCGGGCGGGACGGCGAGCTTCCGGAAGTCCCAGGAGGTGACGGTCTGCGGCGTCAGCCGCAGCCAGGCATGGCGGCCGTCGTGCGGCATGGTGTCCATCGCGAAGTACTTCGCGGCGAACAGCCTTTCCGGTACGGCGAGTTCGGGGCACGGTTCGCCGGTGCGGGGGGTCTCGCCCACGGCGACGGCCTCGCCGCGGAGTTCGACGCCGCGCAGCTCCGCGTACTCCACCCCGTCGTCCACGACCACCGCGACCCTCGGGTCCTCGCGCAGCTGGGACCAGCGCAGGCTCCGGGTGATCGAGTACAGCCAGAGGGAGGTTCCGTCCCAGGTGAACCAGAGAGCACCGACGTGCGGGCGGCCGTCCGCGGACACGGTGGCGACCCGGCAGGTGCGCTGTTCGGCGAGATAGGCGTCGCGTTCGGCGTCCGTCATCATGATCCGACGACCGCGTCGTTGACCGGCAACCATGGGTGCCCCTCTCATTGCTGACTGAGTGTCAGAAATCATGGGGCCTCTTCCCCCGTGACGCAATGGCGGATAGCCTCGCGCGCCCGATCCGCCGCCGAAAGGGGCAGCCGTGCCGTCGACGGAACAACTCGCCGCGCAGCTCGATCCGGCCATCACCGCGCTCATGACGGTCGAATGCCAGCAGGGGGTCGTGGGCCCCGGCAGCGCACTGCCCGAACTGGCCGACGAGGCCCGGTCCTCCGGAGCCCTGCACCGGGTCGCCCGGCTGGTCGCGGCCGCGCACGAGGCCGGGGTCCAGGTGGTGCACGCGGTGGCCGAACGCCGCCCGGACGGTCGGGGCGCCAACAGCAACGCCCGGCTCTTCCGGGCCGCCGGCCGGCTCCCCGTGCAACAGCACTGCGGCACCACGGCGGTACGGATCGCCGCGCCGATCGAAGTGGCCGACGAGGACCTCGTCGTACGCCGGCTGCACGGCCTGTCGCCCATCGCCGGTACCGATGTGGACGCGCTGCTGCGCAACCTCGGCTGCCGCACACTCGTCGTCACCGGGGTCTCGGCCAATGTCGCCATCCCCAACGCCGTGTTCGACGCGGTGAATCTCGGCTACACGGCCGTGGTGCCCGCCGACGCCATCGCGGGGGTGCCGGCCGACTACACGCCCGCGATGATCCGTAACACACTCGCCCTCGTCGCCACCATCACGAGCACGGACGACGTACTGGGCTGCTGGCTGAGCCGGACATCCCGCGGGGGCCGATCCTGACGCAGAGAGCCCCCTTCTGAAGGCCGTGGAAGCCTGACACCACCGGGGCAGGGGCTGGAACACTCCCGACGGCCGCTTCACAGGAGGCGGCGGTCCGTCCCTGCCCGGTGGCGTGCGGTCAGGGCGTGAGCGTGATCGAGTCGCCCGAGACCGTGATCTTCCGAGCGGGCAGCGGCCGGGTGGCGGGGCCGTGCGTCACCGCGCCCGTCGATGCGTCGAACCTGCTGCCGTGGCAGGGGCAGTCGATGGTGCCGGCCGAGACCTTCGACACCGTGCATCCCTGATGGGTGCACTTCGACGAGAACGCCTTGAACTCGCCGGCCTTCGGCTGTGTCACCACGACGCCCCGGTCGGCGAAGACCTTTCCGCCGCCCTCGGGGATGTCGGCCGTCCTCGTCAGTGCGGTGCCGCTGCCGCCGGTTCCGTCGTCGGCCGGCTTGACCACCTCCGAACCGCCCGATTCCTTCTTGTTGCCGCACGCGGTGAGTACGACAGCCACCGAGGCGGCCCCGGCCGCGGCGACGACGGCCCGCCGCCCGGGACGGCCCTCGTGGTTCTGCGATGTGGTCATACCGGCTTTCCCTTCAGCGGTGTTCGGGTCTTCGGTGTCCGACCAGGGGTACGCGCGGCGGGACCCCCGTGTTCAGCACCCAGGGACTTCCTGAGGAAGTCCCGCTCCAGCAGCAACAGATTGCCCGCCGCCTCCTGGGTGACCAGATGACCGGCCCCGGACAACGGCAGCACCGTGTGCGACCGGCCCGCGGCCAGCAGCGCCGCGGAGAACCGCAGCATGTGGGCGACGGACACATTGTCATCGGCAAGTCCGTGCACCAGCATGAGCGGGCGGGTCAGCCCGGCTGCCTCCGGGAGCAGTGAATTGCGCTCGTAGTTCTCCGGAAGTACGTCCGGGTGGCCCAGGAACCGCTCCTCCCAATGGGTGTCGTAGAGCCGCCGGTCGGCAGTTGCGGCACCGGCGACCGCTGCGTGGAAGATCTCCGGGTGCCGCAGCACAGCGGCAGCGGCGAGATACCCGCTGAACGACCAGCCGCGCACGGCGACCCGGGACGGGTCCAGCGCGGGACACCGCGCGACGGCCGCGTGCAGCGCGTCGATCTGGTCGTCGAGGACAGCCGTCAGCCGGTCTCCGTGCACCGATTTCTCCCAGGCCTCCCCGCGCCCCGGAGTGCCCCGGCCGTCCGTGACCAGCACCGCGAAACCCTGCTCGGCGAACCACTGGGCGACCGCGACCCACCAGGCGCGGACCTTGAGGACGACCTGCATGCCGTGGCCCGCGTACGGGCTGAGCAGCACGGGCAGCGGACCGTCGCCCGGCCGGTGCCACGACGGCAGATACAGCCGGCTGCGCAGCTCCCGCTTCCCGAGGCTCAGCTCCGCGGGCCGCGGGACGACCAGCGGAGTCTCGGCGAGGACCGCGATCCGCCCCACCGGCGTTCCGTCGCGCAGCACGGTCACCGTCTGACCGTCCGGGGTCCTGCTGTCCAGCACCACGGTGGGACCGCCGACCGCGGCCGTGTGCACGCCGGGTGCCTCACTGACGCGCACCGGGCCGCCACCGGGGGCCGCCCCGTACGACCAGACATGGACCTCGGTCGGTTCCTCGCTCGCGGTGAAGAACACCCGGTCGCCGACGGCTCCGACCACCTCGCGGACCTGGAGCCCCGGGGGCGTCGTCAGTCCGCCGAACTCCAGCCCCTGGGTGTCGCCGCCCGGCCGCGCGGGCACGACGAGCGCACCGGAGGGGAGCCGCAACGGTGTCCCGGGCCGCAGCGCGACCCACGCGCGGTCTTGGGCACGGCTCAGGACGCGGGTCCCTCCCGTGCCGGGATCCACCGCGAGCACGTACACCGAACGCTGGTCACGCGTCTGTACGGAGACCAGCGGCCCGTGACCGTCCCACGCCGCCGACACCACGTACTCGAACGACCGGTCCGTCCACACCGCTTCGGGATGGTCCGCGTCCGCGACGCGCGGCAACCGGACCGCGAGCCGCTCCCCGGACACCCGCACGAGGTGGAGCGACACGTCCGCGTTCGCCGTGCCCGCCGCCGGGTACGCCATCTCGCGCGCGGGCCGCTCCGGATGGGCCGGATCGCTGATGTACCGGCGCCGCACCATCGAGGTGTCCACCCGCGCCACCAGCAGCGCATCGCTCCGCGGCGACCACCAGTGACCGCGCGAGCGGCCGATCGACTCGGCCGATACGTGGTCGGACAGCCCGTACGTCACCCGGTCGCCGTCCGGGGCGGCGAGCACCCGGTCGTGCGTCCCCTCCGTCGTGACGATCCGCAGCGCACCACCGGAGACGTACGCGATCAGCGTGCCGTCCGGCGAGGGCCGAGGATCGACCACCGGACCGGCGGTCCCGATCCGGCGCGGAGCGCTTCCGTCCGTCCGCACCACCCAGAGTTCGCCGTCGAGCGCGAAGGCGGCCAGCCGCACTTGTGCGTCGGTCGCGTAGGACACCAGACCCGACGACGTCTCTCTCGCCCGTTCGCGGCGGGCCAGCTCCTCCGGCGGCACCGCGGCGCCCGTCCCGTCGTCGTGGCCGCACCCGAGCGGATCGGCGAGCAGCCGCTCCTGCCCCTCCTCGTACAGCCAGAGCCGGCTGATCCGATCCGTACCGGACGTGGACCGTACGAAGAGCACCCGTGTGCCGTCGGGTGAGACGGTGAAGCCGCGGGGCACCCCGAGCGAGAACCGGTGGGTCCGCCCGAACTGTCGCGGAAACCGGCTGGTGTCGTCCGTCGTGTCATCGGCCGTGGCATCGCTGGTCGGAGTCATGGCGACACCATGACAGGCGGCCTTCCCGGCGACGGAGCCAGGGCCGGACGAAAGACGCGAGGCGCGTGGACTGTCAGAGGCGTCTGCCACACTGAGCGGTATGACACTGAGCAGTTTCAGCGACCTTGAGCAGGCCGTTCGCAGGAGTTGGGGCGCGGACACCACGACGCCGGAACACCGGGCGGACTGGACCCCGGACAATCCGGCGCGCGATCAGTGCGGAGTGACGGCGCTCGTGCTCCACGACCTCCTGGGCGGCGATCTGATCCGCGGCGAGGTCCATGTGGACGGCGAGCGAGTGGACTACCACTGGTGGAACCGGCTGGGCATGGGCATCGAAGTCGATCTCACCCGCGAGCAGTTCCGCCCGGAGGAGATCGTCGTCGGCGGCGATGTGATCGCACGGCCGGCGGAGATCGTGCGGCTGCGCGAGGAGTACGAGCTGCTGCGCGGCAGAGTGCTGGCGGAGCTGAGCCGGTAGCACCCAACGCCTGGGCTGTCCGGCGCCCGTGGCGGTCCACGGGCGCCGGGACGGGATCAGTGCGCCGCCGCACCCTCGTCCGTGCGGAAGACCGGCTGCCCCTCGCGCAGGCGGGCGAAGAGGAGCGTTCGGTCCAGCTGCTCCTCCTCTTCCTCGTCCTCCTCGTTGGAGAACACCTCGTCCACCAGCACTTCGCGCAGTCGCTCCTGCACGCCCTCGCCGTATCCCTGCTGGAAGTCGTCCAGATCGAAGTGGGTGTCCGCCTCCACCCCGGCGATCGTGCTGTGCTC
Source organism: Streptomyces sp. NPDC006510 (assembly GCF_040611955.1). Lineage (NCBI taxonomy): Bacteria > Bacillati > Actinomycetota > Actinomycetes > Kitasatosporales > Streptomycetaceae > Streptomyces > Streptomyces sp. NPDC006510. Next base: position 44,972 of record NZ_JBEXPH010000051.1, read on the forward strand.
GTCCTCGATGACCGGACGGGCGCGGATGGTGCGCGCCTGGAGTGTCTGATCGTTGTAGTAGCCGTAGACGGCCTCGGCCCCGAGGTCACCGCCGACGGACATCTCCCCGTCGGTGTGCACCGCGTGGAAGAACGGCTCGCGGATCTCCTGGTCGCCCAGCAACGCGCGGTCCGTACGGGCGTCGTCGCCGAGCAGCCGCGCGCACAACTCCGGTATCAGCGGCACGTGGTCGGGATCGGCGTCATCGCGCAGTCCGGTCACGAAGTCCTGGAAGCCGTCGAAGTCCGGCCGGGTGAACTCCGTCAGCCAGCCGCTGTCGTCCGGTACCCCGGCGGCCCGGCAGGCTTCGGACAGCGTGACGCGCATCGCCTCGGCGACCCGGCGGGCGGCCGCCATGTCGATGGGCGGCGGCCCCCGCCGCGCGGGATCGGTGTCGGGGATGGGGGTGACGGCTACAAAGAGTGCTCTGTTGACCAAGTCGCTCATGGCAGGACTCTCCGAGCCGCCTCTGACACCGACGACGTATTCCCGAGCCCGGACAGGCACGGCCGGGGCGACGATGGCGGGCACCGGCGATGACGGCCGGCGGGGGAGGGGCCGGGCCGTGGCGCTCAGATCCCGGAACCGGCGGGGGTGCCGGATGCCGCGGGTGCGTCGGTGCGGCTGACGTCGAGCGCGGCGCTGCGCCCGGTGAGCGTGCCGCTCTCCAGGCCGAGTTCGCGTTCGGCCGTGCTGACGGCCATACGCGTGACAGCCTCGGGGCGGCCCGCGGTTTTGTTCGCCGATCCTGCGCAGGGTGATGCACTCCAGCCCTTCGGTGAGGGCGATGGCCGCCGCCGCGTCGACGATTTCCGCACGTCGGTCCGACGGGGACTTCCGGATCCGCTTCCGCTGAGTGCTTGACGACATACCGGCGATGCTATTGACGGTGCGACCAATGAGTAACCGGTGGCATGACCGGCGGAACAAGCCCCCGAAGCCGCCGCCGTAACTGCCGATCGCGGCGGGACGCGGACCCTACCGTCGATTTCTGCAAGCCGTAACCGACGTCATGGAGGACAGGGATGAACAACAGCATGCGTACGGCGGCCGCTGCCGCAGCCCTCGTTGCCGGTCTCGTCACGGTGGGCGGTACCACCAACGCCGCTGCCGCCGAGCGTCCGCAGCGGATCACCACCCAGGAGCAGCTCGTCAGGAGCATCGCGCAGGCGGTCGCTGCCGAGCAGCAGCAGGGTGCCGTCACCGACGGAGTCATCGGCGGCATGGTGCTCAATTCGACAACCCCGCGTTCCTGCTGACGAATCGGAGGTGAGCACCGTGGACAGCACTGCGGACCCTGCCCGGGACGGGCAGGAAAGCCCCCTCAGATGGTGTCCGAGCGGTGATGCGAGCCGCCCGGAGTCCGTTGTCCTCGGCGTGCGGTCCGGGGAGCGTGATCAGGTCGCCTACCTGGCCGAGCCCGTACCCGCCGCCGACGTTCTCGGCAGCATCCCGGAGGGGATCGCCCCCAATCGGGTGCTCCGGTTCGCCTCGCACTGCGTGTCGGACTGCGCGAACCGGGTCGGCGAGGCCTGCGGACTGATCGAACGGATCACGACCGTGCCGGCCGAGCCCGGCCCGGCCGCCGTCCCACGGTGCCACCTCCGCCCGCACTGCAAGTGGTGGAACCAGGTCGGTGTCGAGGCCTGCCACCGCTGCCCCGCCCTGACGACACTGGAACCCCGCGACGACGAACTCGCCGTTCTCGTCGCGGACCCGGCGACCACCCGTGAACAGCTGGAGAACTGGATCGCCGCCGCACAGTGAGCGGATAACGTTCACGGAGTCGGTCACGGACCGGACCGAGAACACGAGAGAAGGGATGTCGTGGACAACTGGATACGGTGCTTCCGCCCGGCCCCCGACGCCGGAGCGCAGTTGCTGTGCTTCCCGCACGCAGGTGGTTCGGCCAGTGGCTACCTCCCGCTGTCGACCGCGGTCGCGGGCGCGGCGGAAGCACTGGTCGTGCAGTACCCGGGGCGGCACGACCGCATCGCCGAGCCGTTCGCCGAACGGCTCGGCGATGTCGTGCGCGCGGTACTGCCCTCGCTCCCCGCGAGCGGGGGCCGGCCGCTGATTCTGTTCGGCCACAGCATGGGCGCGCTCCTGGCGTTCGAGACGGCACGGCGGCTCGCGGCCGAAGGCAGGGAGCCCGCGGCGCTGTTCGTCTCGGGCAGCGAGGGCCCGTCGCTGCCGCGCAGCGCGCGGCTGCCCGACCCGCCCAGCGACGACGACCTGATCGGGGAGATGCGGCTGCTGTCCGGCACGGACGAGGAGCTGCTGACCCATCCCGAGATCCTCGGGCTCGCCCTGCCCCCGCTGCGCGCCGACTACGCCATGCTGTCCGCCCGCATCCACGTTCCCGGGCCGCCGCTCCACTGCCCGGTCGTCGCGCTGACCGGTGACAGTGACCCCCGGGTCTCCGTCGAGCGCGTACAGGCGTGGGAGCGGGAGACCGAGGGGTCCTTCGAGCGGCATGTACTGCCCGGTGGTCACTTCTTCCTGGGTGACCACCTGCCCTATGTCGCGGAGCTCATCGCCGCGCACGTGCCCGGCCGAGCGGCCCGTACGGGCGCCTGACACCGCACGGCGCACAGGGCTTGGGCCCCGACCCCCCAACCGGGGGGGGGGCCCGCCCGCAGGGGCCGTCAACCACACCAACCCCCCCAAAACCAAAGACAGACG
>NZ_JBEXPH010000052.1:0-34702 GCF_040611955.1 Streptomyces sp. NPDC006510
CGCCGCGGCAGCCGCGGCGGTCGGTCTGTGGCTGCTCGTGCTCGCCCTCACACCCGGACTCCGCGGCCTGCTGCCGATGCGCCGCGACCGCCCCGGCGTACGGGCCGCCCTCGACCGGTCCGCGGCCGCACTGGTCCTGCGCGACCGGGCCGTCGAGGTGTCCGGAGTGCAGTCGGTGCGGGTCCGGATGGGCCGGAGCAGGGCGGTGGTGCGCGCCGTGTCGCACTTCCGTGAACTCGACGACGTACGGGCCGATCTGGACACCGTGCTCGGGACCGGCATCAGGGAGCTGGGGCTGGCCAGGCCGCCGAGACTGTCCGTGTATGTCCGCCGGCCCACGAAGAAGGGGTGAGCCCGTTGCTCAGAACCGTCAACCGGGTACTGCTCGGCCTGGCCGGGCTGGTACTGATCTGCGGCGGCGGCGCGGTGCTCGCCGCCGGTCTCGGCCTCTCGGTGCCGTCCTGGTGGCCCTGGTACGGCGGGAGTGATGTGCTCATCAGCGCGGCCGACCGGAACCGCTGGCGCGACCAGGGCTGGTGGTGGCCGACGGTCATCGCCGCCCTCGCCGTCCTGGTCGTCCTCGCCCTGTGGTGGCTGCTGGCCCAGCTGCGCCGCGCCCGCCTCGCCGAGGTGCTGGTGGACAGCGGCGACGGCGAGGGGGCGCTGCTGCGGGGCCGGGCCCTGGAAGGGGTGCTCGCCGGAGAGGCGGGGACGCTGGACGGGGTGGCCCGAGCCCAGGTCGCGCTGACCGGCCGGCGCGCCTCGCCGCAGGCCAGGATCCGGCTGCTGATGGAGCCGCACGCGGCGCCGGACGAGGCGCTCGGCCGCCTCACCGACGAGGCGCTGGCCCATGCGCGGGATTCGGCGGGGCTGGCCGAGCTGCCGGCCGAGGTGCGGCTGCGGGCGGTCAAGCACCGTGCGGAGCGGGTGAGCTGACGGCCGGTGCCGCGGCTCTCCCGGCCGCCGGACGGCGCCTGACCGTCGACCGGGGACGGGCTCCGGTTCAGAAGCCGTGCCGGGAGCCGCCGTCGACCGGCAGCATGATGCCCGTCAGATACGACGCCGCGGGCGAGAGCAGGAACGCCGCGGTCCGGCCGAACTCCTCCGGCGTGCCGTAGCGGCGCAGCGGAATCCGTGCCTCGTTGGCCGTCCGCGAGGCCTCCGCGTCACCCGAGAGGGCATCCAGTTCACGCACCCGGTCCGTGTCGATCCGGGAAGGCAGCACGCCCACCACCCGGATGCCGCGGGGACCGAGCTCGTCGGCCAGGGACTTGGCGAACCCGGCCAGGCCCGGACGCAGACCGTTGGATATGGTCAGCCCGCCGATCGGCTCGTGCACGGAGCCGGAGAGCACGAAGCCGATCACACCGCCCTCGCCCAGCACGGCCGCCGCCGCCCTGGCCAGACGTACCGCGCCCAGGAACACCGACTCGAAGGCCGACTGCCACTGCTCGTCGGTGTTGTCGGCGAGGAAACCGGGGGCCGGCCCGCCGACGCTGATGAGAATGCCGTCGAGCCGCCCGAACCGCTCCTGCGCCGCGTCCACCAGAAGCCGCGCGGACGCGGGGTCGGCGTTGTCGGCGCCGAGGCCGACCACGTCCGGCCCGATCTCGGCGGCGGCCGCCTCGGCACGCTGCTCGTCCCGGCCGGTGATGATCACCCGCGCCCCGTCGTCGGCGAGCACCCGCGCCGTGGCGTTGCCCAGCCCCCGGGTCGCTCCGGTGACGATGTACACGCGGTCCTTCAGTCCAAGATCCATGGCCCCTATCCTGCCGCGTCGGGCTCCAGCGTGTCCTCCCCGGCCAGTGCCATGGCGGTGCCCACGAGGCCGACGTGGCTGAACGCCTGCGGGAAGTTGCCCAGCTGACGGTGCCTGACGGTGTCGTACTCCTCGGCGAGCAGCCCCACATCGTTACGGAGCTCCAGGAGCTGCTCGAAGAGATCCCTGGCCTCCTCGGCGCGCCCGGTCAGGCGCAGGGCGTCGGCCAGCCAGAAGGAGCACGCCAGGAAGGCCCCTTCGCTGCCGGGCAGTCCGTCGATCGAGGCGCCGTCCGTGCTGTAGCGGCGGACCAGGCAGCCCCTGCCCAGCTCGGCCCGGACCGCGTCGACCGTGCCGACCATCCGGGGATCGTCCGGCGGCAGAAAACCGGTCCGGGCGATCAGCAGCGTCGCGGCGTCCAGGTTCCGTGAGCCGTAGGACTGCGTGAAGGTGTTCCGCTCCGGGTCGTAGCCCTTCTCGCACACCTCCCGGTGCACGGCGTCCCGCATCGCCCGCCACCGGTCGGCGTCGCCGGCCAGCGAGGGGTCCTTCTCCAGGGTGCGTACGGCACGGTCGGCGGCGACCCAGGCCATCACCTTGGAGTGCACGAAATGACGGCGCTGGCCGCGGATCTCCCACAGCCCCTCGTCCGGCTCGCGCCAGGTGGACTCCAGGAAGCCGAGCAGGCTGAGCTGGAGGCTCCAGGCGTGCGGCTTGTCGTCCAGCCCCGCCTCGCGGGCGAGCCGCAACGAGTCGATGACCTCCCCGTACACATCGAGCTGGCGCTGGCGGACCGCGGCGTTGCCGATCCGGACCGGGGCGGAGTTCTCGTATCCGCGCAGCCACGTCAGCTCCGCCTCGGGCAGTCTGCGTTCGCCCGCGAGGCCGTACATGATCTGGAGGTCGGCCGGGTCCCCGGCGACCGCCCGCAGCAGCCAGTCCCGCCAGGCGGCGGCCTCCTCCAGATAGCCGGCCGAGATGAGGGCGCCGAGGGTCAGCGTGGAGTCCCGCAGCCAGCAGAAGCGGTAGTCCCAGTTCCGTACGCCCCCGATCTCCTCCGGCAGCGAGGTGGTGGGCGCTGCCACGATGCCGCCGGTCGGGCCGAATGTGAGCGCTTTCAGCGTGATCAGCGAGCGGATCACCGCTTCCCGGTAAGGGCCCCGGTACTTGCACCGGGCGGACCACTTCGCCCAGTCGGACAGGGTGTTCTTCAGCGCCTCGTGCGGGTCGACCAGATCCGGACGGGGCGACTGCGAGGGATGCCAGGTCAGCACGAACGCCACCTGCTCGCCCGCGGAGACGGTGAACGACGAGCAGGTGGAGAACTGCTGGCCCCATGTCTTGACCGGCGGCTCGCTGCGCAGCCAGGCCGAGTCCGGCCCCGCGACCGCCACCCGGTGCCCCCGCGAGCGGCGCACCCACGGCACGACCGAGCCGAAGTCGAAGCGCAGCCGGATCACGGAGCTCATCTCGACGGTGCCGCTGATGCCCTCGATGATCCGCATCACGTCGGGTTCCCGGTCGCGCTGCGGCATGAAGTCGATGACCTTGACCGTGCCGGTACGGGTCTCCCAGAACGTCTCCAGGACCAGGGAGTCACCCGCGTAGCTGCGCCGGGTACAGGTCTCCGCCCCCTTCGGGGCGATCCGCCAGTGGCCGTTGTCCTCGTCGCCGAGCAGGGCGGCGAAGCAGGCGCCCGAGTCGAAGCGGGGCAGACAGAGCCAGTCGACAGAACCGTTTCTGCCGACCAGGGCGGCTGTCTGGAGATCGCCGATGAGGGCGTAGTCCTCGATGCGTGGGGTCACGTTCTGGCGTGTTCCCGAACCTGGGCCTCGTTAAGCAATCCCGGGCGGCGGGGGTCACCCGGCCGGAACGCCCCGGCCCGCATCCGGCGGAAACGGTGTCAGGCCGTGGCCGGTTCCGGCTTCTCCGGTTCGGACGGCTGCTGCTCCCCGGCAGCGGCCTTGGCCGCCGCCTCCACCCGGTCGCGCTTCTCCCTGCGGGCCAGGACCACGAACCCGACCGGGACACCGGCGGCGAAGAGCCACCACTGCACGGCGTACGCCATGTGCGGGCCGATCGAGCCGTCGTCGGGGGCCTCGATCAGTTCCGGGGAGTTGCCGACGGGCTCGGGCGCGGTCTGCTCGATGTAGCCGCCGAGCACCGGCCGGGAGAGCCTCTTGGCCTCCTGGGCGCTGCTGATCAGCATCACCTGGCGGTCCGGCAGGTCCGAGATGTCCTTGATACCGCTGGCGCTCGTCGTCTCGTCGGCCTTGAGCCGTCCGGTGACGGTCACTTCGCCCCTGGGCACGGCGGGCACCTCGGGGAAGGCGCGCTGGCTGTCGGCGGAGGGCACCCAGCCGCGGTTGACCAGGACCGTGCCGCCGCCCTTGAGGTCGAGCGGGATCAGCACATGGACGCCGACCCGGCCGTCGGTGGAGGTCCTGCGGCGTACGACCACCTGATGCGCGGTGTCGTACGTACCCGTGGCCGTCACCGTCCGCCAGTAGTCGGAGCGCGGCACCGTGTGACCCGGAGTGGTGAGCGAGGCGACCGGAACCGGTTTCGCCTTGAGGTTGCGGGAGATCAGAGAGTTCTGCGCGACCTTGTGCTCATGCCGGTGCAGCTGCCAGAAGCCCAGCTCGACCATGGCGGGAATCAGGACGAGGGCGAGGAGGGCGAGGATCAGCCACTGCCGGGTCAACAGGAAGCGGTACACCCCACGACCGTACAACTGTGTCGTGGGGTGCATCGCGCAGGGGTGGGGGAAGCGGGTGTGGTGGCCGCCGGTCAGACTTTGTCGATGATGCCCACCTTCCCCTCGGCGCGGGCGCAGTGACCGCCGCAGAACCAGTGCCCGTCGACCTCGACGCCCTGGCCGATGATCTGGACCCGGCAGTGCTCACAGATGGGCGCCATGCGGTGAATGGCGCAGGAAAAGCAGTCGAAGACGTGCACCGCGCCCTGCGCGTGCACCTCGAAGGACATGCCGTAGTCGTTTCCGCAAACCTCGCAACGTGCCATGCGCCACAGGGTGGGACGCGAGGGCGGCGGCGGGCGAGCGGCGGGCGGGCGAGTCGCTGCCGGTTCACTCCGATGACGGCGCGGGCACCCCAGGGTCTTTCGTCTGGATCAGGCCTGATCCAGACGAAGGACCCTGAGCGGGCGAGGGTGCCACATCGCGCAGCAGGTGGGTGAAGGCGCTCTCGTCCAGGATCGGGGTGCCGAACGACTTGGCCTTGACCGTCTTCGACGTCGCCGCGTCCGGGTCGTTGGTGACCAGCAGACTGGTCAGCCGGGAGACGCTGGTCGCCACGTGCAGCCCGGCCTCCACGGCCCGGTCCTCCAGCAGCTCGCGGTCGATGGAGGTGTCCCCGGAGAAGGCCACCCGCATGCCCTGCATGAGGGGCTTGTCCTTCTCGTACCGCCCGGGGTTCGGATACGGGCACGCCGGGCGCTTGCGCGAGGCCCGCCAGCTGTTCTGACCGTACGAAGGCTGGTAGCCGATCCGCGGTGTGACCGGGGAGTCCGACCACTCGGTCAGCGGCCGGCACTCCAGCAACGGCAGCCGCACCCCGCCCCGCGCCGCCGCGTGCAGACTCGGCCGGAACGCCTCGGCCAGCACCCGGGCGTCGTCCAGGGCGTGGTGGGCACGCTGCTGCACCACGCCGAAGTGCGCGGCCAGCGACTCCAGCTTGTGGTTGGGCAGCGGCAGCCGCAGCTCCTTGGAGAGCGCGATGGTGCACAGCCGCTGCTCGACGGGGGCGACGACCGAGGCCCGTGCGTACTCCCGGGCCAGCATCGACCAGTCGAAAGCCGCGTTGTGCGCGACGAGGACACGGTCCGCGAGCCGCTCGGAGAGCTGGGCGGCGACCTCCGGGAAGAGCGGAGCACCTTCGAGCACATCACTGGTCAGGCCGTGGATCCAGACCGGGCCGGGATCGCGCTCGGGGTTGACGAGGGTGTACCAGTGGTCCTCGACATTGCCCTGCGCGTCCAGGCGGTAGACGGCAGCGGACACTATCCGGTCGTCCCGTGCGAGTCCGGTGGTCTCCACGTCGACGACCGCGTACCCCTGCGGGTAGGCGGTCGGCCATGGTGCTGCGGTCTGACGGTCGTCGAGCATGGTCACAGAGAATACGGGCCGCGACTGACAGTCTCCTATTCGGCCGTCTCCCGCCCCTGCGTGCCGGTTCCGCGGCGCGCGCCCCGTTGTGGGGGGCCTGCCAGCAGCCCTTCCACCAGGGCCCGTACGGAATCCGCGAACAGCCGGTCCGGGTCGGCGGGCCGGGCCAGTGCGCGGGCCAGTGCCGGGTCGTCGTCCGCGGCGGACGCGGTCCACAGATCGCCCTCGCCGGGGGACTGGACGGGGGACCGCTCCCGGTTGCGTTCGACGAGCAGGAAGCCGACGGTCTGGAACTGCACCGCCCGCACCGCTGCCGCCGCCCGTGCCCCGCGCAGCCCCGCGGCGTGCACCTCGTGGACGAGGGCCTGTTGCGCGGGGAGGAACATCCGCTCGGTGAGCCCTCGTTCGTGGACCATCGCGATCAGGTGCGGCCTGGCCCGCAGTTGGCGGCGCAGGCCGCGGGCGACGGAGACGATGCGGGCCGCCGGGGTCCGGCCGGCCGGGCGGAGGGTGCCCATCTCCTGCACGGTGCGCTCGACGAGGGCGTCCAGTAGCGATTCACGATTGCCGACGTGCCAGTAGATCGACGTCACCGCGGTGCCCAGTTCCGCGGCGAGAGCGCGCATGGTGAGGGCCTGCGGACCGTGCCGCTTCACCAGGGCGGCGGCCGTCTCCAGGACCTCTTCGCGAGTCAGTGACGATCGCGCCACAGTGCTCCTTGATTCTCGAACTCCGTTGTCCGCATGCCTATTTACCCTTCATCGACGTCGGTGTAACAGTGTTATAGAACCCGGCGCGGAGAACCGATTCACGGACGACCGAGAAGGGTGGTACGGCATGGCATGTGTACGGTACGGCGCACGCACCGAGGCCGAGATCACGGCGGCCCGCGAGGCCCGCTCCACACTCCCCGACATCTGGTCCACCGGTGTGGTGGCCCTCTGGGAGAGTGACCCCGACGCGGTGGCGGCCGTCCTCCCACCGCCCCTCGAACCCGCACAGCGCCCGCTCGTCCGGGCCGGCATCAGTACGGTCGAACTCCCCGGCTACCCACTCGGCGCGGGCTCCGTCGCCGTCGCCGCCGTCCACGACGGCCACGAGGGCTGGTATCCGCTCGTCATGCCGATGACTCATGAGCGGGCGCTGATCGGCGGCCGTGAGGTGTTCGGCGAACCGAAGAAGCTCGGCGAGGTGACCGTCGAACGCGACGGCCCCGTCGTCCGGGCCGCGCTCGTCCGGCACGGCATCGCGTTCGTGGAGGTGCGCGGCGCGGTCAGCGGATCGCTACCGCTGCCCCGACCGACGGCCAAGCTCGACTTCTACTTCAAATTCCTGCCCGCGGTGGACGGCGAGGGCTTCGACTCCGATCCCGTCCTGATCCACTGCACCCGTCACGAGAAGGTCCGCAGACTGGAACGCATCTCGGGCGACGTGGTGCTGCGCGAGTCGAGGTACGACCCGGTCGCCGATCTTCCCGTACGACGGCTGGTCGACCTCACCATCGGCGAGAAGACCAGCGACCAGCGGGGCAGGGCCGTGGAGCGGGTGAGTGCAAAGGCCCTGCTGCCGTACATCCACCAGCGTTACGACGACCCGCAGCAGATCCACGACGGCCCGCCGGAAGGGAGCGTCCGATGAGACTGGAGGAGGGCCAGGTCGCCGTCGTCACCGGTGCCGCGAGCGGCATCGGCCTCGCGATGGCACGCAGGTTCGCTGCCGAGGGGCTGAGGGTCGTCCTCGCCGATGTGGAGGAGGCCGCGCTCGGCAGAGCGGCGGGCGAATTGCGCCAGGACGGTGCGCAGGTGCTGGCCCGCGCCGTCGACGTCAGTGAACGCGACTCCGTGCAGGCTCTGGCCGAAGCCGCGTACGACACCTTCGGCGCTGTGCATGTGCTGTGCAACAACGCCGGTGTCGGTTCCGGGGCCGAGGGCCGGATGTGGGAGCACGAGCCGAACGACTGGGAGTGGGCGTTCGCGGTCAACGTCTGGGGTGTCTTCCACGGCATCCAGGCGTTCGTGCCGCGCATGATCGCGGACGGCGGCCCCGGCCATGTCGTCAACACCTCGTCCGGCGACGGCGGGATCGCCCCGCTGCCGACCGCCTCCGTGTACGCGGTCACCAAGTCCGCAGTCGTCACGATGACCGAGTCGCTGTACGCACATCTGAAGGCGGAGGGCGCGCCGGTCGGTGCCTCGGTGCTCTTCCCCGGCCCGCACATGCTCCGTACCGGACTGTGGGAGTCGCACCGCAACCGGCCGGAGCGGTATGCCAAGGAGCGCCCGCGCAGGACTCCGTACCGCAGCCTCGACCAGTGGGAGTCCGCCATGCGGGCGGCGGGCCACGAGGTGGAGTTCACCCCGGTGGAGGACGTCGCGGGGACCGTCGTGGACGGGATACGCGCCGACCGTTTCTGGATGCTGCCGGACAGCGAGCACAGCGACCGGCAGATCCGCGACAGGTCGCAGTCCATGCTCGACCGGGCCAACCCGTCGTACCTGGAGAGTTTCATACTCGACTGAGGAGCGAGCGATGACCGACGACCCGTACCTGATCATCTCCTCCGACTGCCACGCCGGGCTGCCCACAGAGGAGTACCGGCCTTATCTCGACCCCCGCTTCCACCGGGACTTCGACGACTTCCTTGCCGGGCGCGACCGCCGCCGCGAGGAGATGACCCGCCTCGGCGTACGCAACGAGGCCTTCGCCGACAAGTGGTTCCACGACAACGAGGAAGGCCTGAAGGGTGGTTGGGACGCCGCCCGGCGCCTGAAGGAACTGGACGGCGACGGGGTGGCGGCCGAGGTCGTCTTCCCCGATGCGGACGCTGTCGACAGCCGGACCGCCGCCCCGTTCGGCGTGGGCCTCGGGCTCTCCGGCGATCAGGACCCCGAACTGGGCATGGCGGGCGCGCAGGCCCACAACCGCTGGCTCGCCGACTTCGTCTCGCAGAACCCCGAACGCCACTGCGGGGTCGCCCTGTTGCCCGTCACCGGCGAGGTCGACCGGGTCGTCGCGGAGATCCACCGGGCCAAGGAGTCCGGACTCGGTGCGCTCATGATCCCCTCCATGTGGGTGGACAGGGCCCCGTACCACGAACGCCGTTACGACCCCGTGTGGGCGGCCGCCGCCGAGACGGCGATGCCGGTGGTCACGCACTCCGGGGCGGCCCCGCGCCACGAGTACGGCGACCATCTCGGGATCTACGTCTCCGAGGTCACCTGGTGGCCGTCCCGCCCGCTCTGGTTCCTGCTCTGGTCGGGCGCCTTCGAACGCCACCCCGGGCTGAGGTTCGGCGTCGCCGAGTCCGGCTGCTGGTGGCTGCCGAACCTCCTCTGGTTCATGGACCGGCTCTACCTCGGCGCCCACGGCGGCAAGAAACTCTCCCCGTTCGCCGAACTGAAGCGGCCCCCGCACGAGTACCTCGACCGCCAGGTCTTCATCTGCGCCACGAACACCAAGCGCCGCGAACTCGCCCAGCGGTACGAGATCGGCGTCGACAACATCCTGTGGGGCAGCGACTTCCCGCACCCCGAAGGCACCTGGCCGAACACCGCCCAGTGGCTGCGCGACACCTTCCACGACATCCCCGTCGCCGAGACCCGCCGCATGCTGGGCCTCGCCGCAGCCGAGGTCTTCGGCTTCGACACGGACAAGCTCGCCCCGATCGCCGAGCGCATCGGCCCCACCCCCGCCGACCTGGGCCAGAGCACCGACCAGAGCGCGGTCGAGGCTTCCTGGGCGCGCTCGCGCGAAGTGGGCCGGCACTGGCTGACCGACCACGACTTCCCCGTCCTGGGGGTGTCGTGATGGACCGCTACACCGTCATCTCCGCCGACTGCCATGCCGGCGCCGACCTCCTGGACTACAAGCCCTACCTGGAGTCGAAGCACCACGACGACTTCGACGCCTGGGCGGCGGCCTACGTCAACCCGTACGAGGACCTGGTCGCCGACACCGCCGACCGCAACTGGAACTCGGAGCGCCGCCTCGCCGAACTGGAGGCGGACGGCATTGTCGCGGAAGTCGTCTTCCCCAACACCATCCCGCCCTTCTTCCCCTCCGCCTCCCTGATGGCCCCCGCGCCCTCCCGGCAGGAGTACGAACAGCGCTGGGCGGGGCTGCGCGCCCACAACCGCTGGCTCGCCGACTTCTGCGCGGCCGCGCCCGGCCGGCGGGCGGGCGTCGCCCAGATCCTCCTCAACGACCCGGCCGAGGCGGTCCGCGAGATCCGCCGCACCAAGGAGGCGGGCCTCACCGGCGGCATCCTGCTGCCCGGCGCCCCGCCCGGCGCGGGCATCCCGGAGCTGTACTCCCCGGTGTACGACCCGCTGTGGGCGGTCTGCGCGGAACTCGACGTACCGGTCAACCACCACGGCGGCTCCGCCTCCCCGCCGCTCGGCGACGAACCGGCGGCGCGCGCCGTCTTCATGGTGGAGACGACCTGGTTCTCGCACCGGGCGCTGTGGCACCTGGTCTTCGGCGGTGCCTTCCGCCGCCACCCCGGGCTGAAACTGGTCCTCACCGAACAGGGCTCCGGCTGGATCCCGGGCGTCGTGGAGATGCTCGACTACTACCACGGCCGCCTGGTTTCGGCGGCGACCCGGGCATCCACCGCCGAGTCCAAATTCGGTGCGGGGCTCGCCGCTTCGATGGGCGCGAGCCCGAGTGAGGTCTGGCGCGAGAACTGCTACGTGGGTGCCAGCTTCATGCGGCCCCACGAGGTGCCGCTGCGCGACCGGATCGGCCTCGACAAGATCATGTGGGGCAGCGACTACCCGCACGACGAGGGCACTGCCCCGTACTCCCGGGAGGGCCTGCGGATCGCGTACGCGGGCCTGCCGCCCGAGGAGATCGCGGCCATGGTCGGCGGCAACGCCGCGCGCGTCTACGGGTTCGACCTGGCGGCGCTCGACCGCATCGCGGCCGAGGTCGGCCCGACGGCCGAGGAGATCGCCGAGCCCCTGAAGGAGATCCCGGCGGACGCGACCAGCCCCGCCTTCGCGCCGGGCGGGTCGGTACGCGTCTGGTGACGTGGAGAGGTGAGACCATCCCCGGGTGACGGATATCCAGGCGCACAGCGAACCGCACGGCAACGGACTGGGCGCACGGCTGAACTGGCTGCGCGCCGCGGTCCTCGGTGCCAATGACGGTGTGGTCTCCACCGCGGGCCTGGTCGTCGGCGTGGCCGGTGCCACCGGCGACCGCGGAACCCTGCTCACGGCGGGCCTGGCCGGGCTGCTGGCCGGGTCCATGTCGATGGCGGCGGGGGAGTACGTCTCGGTCTCCACCCAGCGCGACTCCGAGAAGGCCGCGCTGGCGACGGAGAAACGGGAGCTGGCGGAGACGCCCGAGGCGGAACTCGTCGAGCTGACCGGCCTGTTGGAGGGAAAGGGGCTGAGCCGCGAGGTCGCCCGCGAGGCGGCCCTCCAGCTCACCGAACGCGATGCGCTGCGCGCCCACGCGGTGGTCGAGCTGGGCATCGACCCGGACGAGCTGACGAACCCGTGGCACGCGGCGGGCGCGAGCTTCCTGGCGTTCACGGTCGGCGCGCTGCTGCCGCTGCTGGCGATCGTGCTGCCCCCGGCGTCGCTGCGGCTGCTGGTGACCGTGCTGTCGGTACTGGCGGCGCTGGCGCTGACGGGCTGGTGGAGCGCACGGCTGGGCGAAGCGGCGGCGGGGCCGGCGGTGCTGCGGAACATGGGCGGCGGAGCGCTGGCGATGGCGGTCACCTATGCGGCGGGGCAACTGCTGGGCGCGGTAGGGGTCTGAGCGCTCCAGTCGATCCGTACGATCCGCTCGGACGGGAAGAGACCGGCCCCGGTGACCTCCGTCCCGCTGCCGAGGGAGATCGTGAGCGCGTCGAGACCGGCCGGGGCGGCCGAGTTCACAGCGAACACCCGGTCCGCCGTCAGCTCGCCCGCCGCCGCGAAGGTGTCCCGTACCGCGTCCACGGCGGCCGGCCACTCGTGCTCCGGCAGCCCGTCACCGTCGTGGCCGGTCGGACCGGCGCAACGTCCAGCCCCTGCACGGCGGTTCCTTCCCCCTGGACACCTCGGTGGAGGGATCGTGTGTCGCCCCTATTGGCAGAAGTCACCAAAGACTGCTGACACCATGTCTCGCATACTTGTTGGTAACAACGTCTAGTCCCGGGCCGACCTGCGGCTCTACGGTGCTGGCATGCCGTCGAACCTGCCCGATGTAGTGCTCTGGTCCATACCGGCCTTCGTCCTGCTCACTGTTCTGGAAATGGCCCTCCACCACTTCCATCCCGACGAGGACGCCGCCGGATACGAGGCGAAGGACGCCGTCACCAGCATCACCATGGGGCTGGGCAGCCTGGTCTTCGACCTGCTGTGGAAAGTGCCCATCGTCGCGATCTACACCGTGGTCCACGAACTGACCCCACTGCGCGTCCCCGTGCTCTGGTGGACCGTTCTGCTGATGCTGCTCGCGCAGGACTTCTTCTACTACTGGTCCCACCGCGGCCACCACGTCATCCGGATCCTCTGGGCCTGCCATGTGGTCCACCACTCCAGCCGGAAGTTCAACCTCTCCACCGCGCTGCGCCAGCCCTGGACCTCGCTGACCGTCTGGCCGTTCTACCTGCCGATGATCGCCTGCGGTGTCCATCCGGCCGCGCTCGCCTTCTGCTCGTCGGCGAACCTCGTGTACCAGTTCTGGGTGCACACGGAGCGCATCGACAAGCTGCCCAGGCCCTTCGAGTACGTACTGAACACGCCCTCCCACCACCGGGTGCACCACGCCTCGCAGGGCGGCTACCTGGACCGCAACTTCGGCGGCATCCTGATCCTGTGGGACCGGATCTTCGGGTCCTTCACCCCCGAGACCGTGCGGCCCGTGTTCGGGCTCACCAAGAACATCGACACCTTCAACCCGCTCCGTGTCGCCACCCACGAGTACGCCGCCATCGCCCGCGACGTACGGTCGGCGGGCAGCTGGAGCGAGCGGGCCGGGCGGATCTTCCGCGGGCCCGGCTGGCAGCCGGCCGGCACGCGCGCCACCGCGGCCGCCCCCGTCCAGGAGCGCACCGGATGAGCGCGGACGCCGTCCCGGGCCGGCGGGAGCGTCTCGTACACCCGCTGTTCATCGCCTTCCTCGTGGCCTCGGCCGTCGACCTCGTCGGCCTTCTTGCCGATGTCCCGGTCGCCCACCTCGTCGCCAAGCCCCTGCTGATGCCGCTGCTGGCCGCCTACGCCGCCGCCCGGCGCGGCCCCCGGCTGCTCATCGCCGCGCTCCTGTTCGGCTGGGGCGGGGACACCTTCCTGCTGGCCGACGCCGATGCCGCCTTCCTCGTCGGGATGGGCTCCTTCGCGGCGGGTCACGTCTGCTACCTGTGGCTCTTCGGACGGGCCCGCGGCTCGCTGCCCGCCGGGATCGTGTACGCCGCGGTCCTGGTCACCTTCATCGCGCTGCTCTGGCCCGGTCTGCCCGCAGAGATGCGGATCCCGATGGCCGGCTACAGCCTGCTGCTCACGGCGATGGCGTACCGCGCCGGCACCTTCGGCCGGTACGCGGCCGCCGGCGGGGTGCTCTTCCTGCTCTCCGACGCGCTGATCGCCACCGGCATCGCCGACTGGCCGCAGCTGCCCGCCCCCGACTTCTGGGTCATGCTCACCTACATCGCGGCGCAGTTCCTGCTGACCGTCGGAGTGCTCGCACCGGGGCCGAAATGGGGCGGTGCCACTCCCGGGGCGTACCGTGAACGGAGTACCAGCAGCTGAGGCAGGCAAGGACCGTTCCTGGCCAGTGTGCATGAGTGGGTCCTGGGCCCACTCATGTGTGCTGGGCGCATCCCGAACGGTGTTGGATGCGCTGGGTTCCCGCTTTCGCGTCCCGTTCGGCGGCACGTCTCCCGGGGCGTGGCCTCGGGAGCGGCCCGGGAAAGGCGGCGGGAGGGGCCGTCCGGCGACTCCGGGCCCTCCCGCCGCGCGGCGTTCCCGCTACCAGCGGACCGCGTTCAGCGCGTTCACCACACCGGCACCGTAGAAGCCGTTGCGGTTCTTGTCGCCCTCGCAGACGGCGTCGATCTTGCCGTCCCCGTCGATGTCGTACGGGGCACCGCACGCGGTGGCGTCGGCCTCGGCGCTCAGCAGCGCCTTCACCACGGCCGCCGAGGCGTGCGGGTGCGTCGACTTGATCAGGGCCGCGACACCCGCGACATGCGGGGAGGCCATCGACGTACCGGCCTTGTAGCCGTACTTGCCGTCCGGCAGCGTGGACAGGATCAGACCGCTCGTGGCCGGCGGGGCGGGCGTCTGGTAGGCCGTGGAGTCACCGCCCGGGGCCGCGACGTCGATGACACCGTTCCCGTAGTTCGAGTACGAGGCCTTCAGGCCCTTGGCGCCGGTCGCGGAGACCGTCACGACGCCCGGCAGCATCGCCGGGATGTCGAGGCACTCGCGCGGGTCGATCGTCCGGGTGACGGCCGTGGTGTCGTTCGGGCTGGTCGTGTCGTCGATCGCGCCGGAGGCCAGGTCGAAGCGGCTGTTGCCGGCCGAGGCGATGTTGACCGTGCCCCTGCGCTCCGCGTACCGCGTGGCGCGCGCGACGGCCTCGACCAGGGCGCCCTGGTCGGCGTCGTCCTTGCAGTTGAACATCCACGGGTCGGTGTAATAGCTGTTGTTGGTGACGTCCACGCCGTGCTCGGCGGCCCAGACGAAGCCGCAGACGATCGACTCGGTGTAGAAGAAGCCGTCCGGGTTCGCCACCTTGATGCCGGCGACCTTGACGCCCGGCGCGACGCCCGTCACCCCGACGCCGTTCTTCGCGGCGGCGACGGTGCCCGCGACATGCGTGCCGTGGTTGCTCTCGTCGGGCTTCGAACGCCAGGCGCCGTCCGTCGTGTCCGGTGCCCCGGAGACACAGCTCGCCGATGCCCCGCGGTCGAAGTTCGGCGCCAGGTCCGGGTGGGTGTCGTCGACGCCCGTGTCGATGACCGCGACCGTGACCTTGCTGCTGCCCAGCGTCTTCTTGTGCGCCTGGTCCGCCTTGATGGCGGGCAGGTCCCACTGGAGGGGCTCCATCGGGTCCTGGTCCGCCGTCGCGTCCGCCGCCGCGGCCCTCATCTGCGCGGCGGTGAGCGGCTGCTCCTCCCCGGTGTCCGTGGTGGCCTGGGGAACGATGGGGTTGGTGCGGGTGGCCCCCGCCGAATCGACACCCTTGACCCGGCGGATCGAATTCGCGAAGTCCGGGTTCTGCGAGTGGACGACGATGACGCCGATCTGTTCGTAGGCGACCACCACCGTGCCGCCGGCCGCGGCTATCGCCTTCTTCACCTGCTTGACGGTCCCGTGACCGCTCCGCGTGTTGACCACGTACGAGAGCTTCGGGCCGTCCGTCGACACCGCAGCCGTGGGCTGCGCGTCCATGGGTGCGGCAGAGGCGGCCGCCGTCGGCAGGAAGCCGAGCGAAGCCGTGAGTGCCAATCCGACGGGCAGCGTGAGTGCGCGCGTCCGTCTGGATCCCAGATGAGCCATGGGGTCTCCACATCATCCGTGCCGGGCGACCGGACACGGGGCGCATCCAGTCGCGTACATGACGAGTGAAGTTATCGCTGATCATCCCCGCTCTTCAATGAGTTCGGGGGGTCGGATTCGTCGAGAAGGGCACGAAAGGGCGCGCGGGAGAAGTACGGACCAGCGGTGAACCGCTTCGCCGCGCTCTCCGTGCCGTTGTCGGGGGAGGTGCACCGACACCCCCGATACCGAGCTTTCCCTGTGAGATCCACCGTCACCGACACCACCGCACCCGCGTCGCGAGGAGATTCCGTGGCTACCGATGCACCGCCGCCCGAGGCCAGTACGGACACCCGCCCTGCCCAGCCCACGACCGAGGCGTTCGTCGCGGTGCAGGAGAGCGGGGAGTTCGGTGAACTGCGCCGTGCGTACCGTTCGTTCGCCTTCCCGCTGACCATCGCGTTCGTCCTCTGGTACCTGCTCTACGTGCTGCTGTCCAACTACGCGGGCGGCTTCATGGGCACCAAGGTCTACAGCAACATCAACGTGGCCTTCGTGTTCGGCCTCGCCCAGTTCGTCACCACCTTCCTCATCGCCTGGTTCTACTCGCGGCACGCAGCCGCCGAGCTCGACCCGAAGGCCGAGGCCATCAAGTCCCGTATGGAGGCCGACGCATGAGCGCCGCGTACCACTCGCACCCCGCCCTCCAGCTGGCCGCCTCCTCGACCACCGAGCACCGGCCGCTGATCATCACGCTCTTCGCCGTGTTCGTCGCCGCGACCCTGGGCATCACCGTCTGGGCCGGACGGCAGACCAAGAGCGCCTCCGACTTCTACGCGGGCGGCCGCCAGTTCACCGCCTTCCAGAACGGACTCGCGGTCTCCGGCGACTACATGTCCGCCGCGTCGTTCCTCGGCATCGCCGGGGCCATCGCCCTCTTCGGCTACGACGGCTTCCTGTACTCCATCGGCTTCCTCGTCGCCTGGCTCGTGGCCCTGCTGCTGGTCGCCGAACCGCTGCGCAACTCGGGCCGCTACACGATGGGCGACGTCCTCGCCTACCGGATGCGCCAGCGCCCCGTCCGCACCGCCTCCGGCGTCTCCACCATCGTCGTCTCGATCTTCTACCTGCTGGCCCAGATGGCGGGCGCGGGCGTCCTGGTCTCCCTGCTCCTCGGCATCACCAGCGACGCGGGCAAGATCCTCATCGTCGCCCTCGTCGGCGTACTGATGATCGTGTACGTCACCATCGGCGGCATGAAGGGCACCACCTGGGTGCAGATGGTCAAGGCCGTACTGCTGATCGCCGGTGCCCTCCTGATGACCTTCCTGGTGCTGCTGAAGTTCGACTTCAACATCTCCGACCTGCTGGGCACGGCCGCCGCGAAGAGCGGCCACGGGGCGGCGTTCCTGGAGCCCGGACTCAAGTACGGCGCCACCGGCACCTCGAAGCTGGACTTCCTCTCCCTGGGCATCGCGCTGGTCCTCGGCACCGCCGGCCTGCCGCACATCCTGATCCGCTTCTACACGGTGCCGACCGCCAAGGCCGCCCGTAAGTCGGTCAACTGGGCCATCGGCATCATCGGCGCCTTCTACCTGATGACGATCGCCCTCGGCTTCGGCGCCGCGGCCCTCATCGGCCCCGACGAGATCAAGGCGAAGAACCCGGCCGGCAACGCGGCCGCCCCGCAGCTCGCCGAATACCTCGGCGGGGTCGGCTCCACCGGCGGCGCCGTACTGCTCGCCGTGATCTCGGCGGTCGCCTTCGCCACCATCCTCGCCGTCGTCGCGGGACTCACCCTCGCCTCCTCGTCCTCGTTCGCGCACGACATCTACGCCAACGTCATCCGCAAGGGGAAGGCCACCGAGAAGGAGGAGATGCGGGCAGCGCGCTGGGCCACCGTCCTCATCGGCGCGGTCGCGATCGTCCTGGGCGCCTTCGCCCGTGACATGAACGTCGCCGGGCTGGTGGCGCTGGCGTTCGCCGTCGCCGCCTCCGCCAACCTGCCGACCATCCTCTACAGCCTCTTCTGGAAGCGGTTCACCACCCAGGGCGCGCTGTGGTCGATCTACGGCGGTCTGGCCAGCTCGGTGATCCTGGTGCTGTTCTCGCCGGTCGTCTCCGGCAACCCGAAGACGTCGATGTTCAAGGGCGTCGACTTCGCCTGGTTCCCGCTGGAGAACCCTGGCCTGATCTCCATCCCGCTGGGCTTCCTGCTCGGCTGGATCGGCTCCCTCCTCTCGAAGGAGGAGCCGGACAAGGGCAAGTACGCCGAGCTGGAGGTCAAGTCCCTCACCGGCGTCGGAGCGCACTGAGCGGGCGGCGCCCCGGACGGTCCCCGTCCCGTGGCCGTGTCGTAGGACCCTACGACACGGCCACGCCGCTCCTCGTGCCAAACGGGCCCCGCCGATGTCACAGCTCTCGCGTAGTCTCGGAAGAGTCAGCCGGAAGGGCCGGCCGGAAGAGCGGACTCGGCACCCGGAAAGCAAGTGAGGGAGGGGGCCCACATGCTCATCGACACATACGACCGGGTGGCCACCGACCTGCGCGTCTCACTGACCGACCGGTGCAATCTGCGGTGCACGTACTGCATGCCGGAAGAGGGCCTGCAATGGCTGGCCAAGCCCGACCTCCTCAGTGACGACGAGATCGTCCGGCTGATCGGCATCGCCGTCACCCGGCTCGGCATCACGGAGGTCCGCTTCACCGGCGGCGAGCCGCTGCTGCGCCCCGGGCTCGTCTCCATCGTCGAGCGGTGCGCGACCCTCGCCCCGCGCCCCAGGATGTCGCTCACCACCAACGGCATCGGTCTCAAGCGCACCGCCGCCGCACTCAAGGCCGCGGGGCTGGACCGGGTCAACGTCTCGCTGGACACCCTGCGCCCCGACGTCTTCAAGACCCTCACGCGTCGCGACCGCCACCACGACGTGCTGGCCGGCCTCGAAGCCGCCCGCGACGCCGGGCTCACCCCGGTCAAGGTCAACACCGTCCTGATGCCGGGACTCAACGACGACGAGGCCCCCGACCTGCTGGCCTGGGCCGTGGAGAACGACTACGAGCTCCGCTTCATCGAGCAGATGCCGCTGGACGCCCAGCACGGCTGGAAGCGTGACGGCATGATCACGGCAGGCGACATACTCCGGTCGCTGCGCACCCGCTTCAACCTCACGGAGGAGGGCGATGGGGAGCGCGGCTCCGCCCCCGCCGAGCGCTGGATCGTCGACGGCGGCCCGCACCGGGTCGGTGTCATCGCCTCCGTCACCCGCCCCTTCTGCCGGGCCTGCGACCGGACCAGGCTCACCGCCGACGGCCAGGTGCGCACCTGTCTCTTCGCCCGCGAGGAGACCGACCTGCGCGGCGCCCTGCGCTCGGACGCGCCGGACGAGGAGATCGCCCGCATCTGGACCCTCGCGATGTGGGGGAAAAAGGCCGGATCCGGTCTGGACGACCCGTCCTTCCTGCAGCCCGACCGCCCCATGTCGGCGATCGGCGGCTGAAGGGCCGTCCGACGGTCAGGAGCGGGACGGGCCGCCCGAGTCCTCCTCGGCGCGCGACTCCCACTCCGCCAGTGTCACGACCTCCTTGAGGAAACCCCTGAGATCCAGGAACGAGGAGAGGTGCTCCCGGTGTTCCTCGCAGGCCAGCCAGGTCTTGCGACGCTCCGGGGTGTGCAGCTTCGGGTTGTTCCAGGCGAGCACCCATACGGCGTCGGCCCGGCAGCCCTTGGCGGAACAGATCGGTGCGGCGGCGGCGCTCTCGGCCGCGGTTTCAGGGGAGTTCACGGACTCAACCCTAGGTCAGCGCCTGTGCCGGCCCCCGGCCCGGCCCACGGGGCCGATCGCTTGGCCGCGCCCCGACCGCATCCCCGGCCGGAGAAAAAGCGACGCCGAGCAGCCACGGGGGGAGCTGCCCGGCGTCGGTCCGTCGCTCCGACGGGGGATGCGGAGCGCCTACGAAGTATGTCACGCAGACCGGGGTGCGGTGCACCGTAACTTCATGATTGATCTGAGGTTTTCTTGAGCTTCGGGTGCATGGCCCACCCGACGGGGCTCAGGCGGATTCGCCGCCGCGGTGAACCCCGTCACCCTCCGGACCGGATTCCGCGGCACCGGCCACCGGCTCCACATCGAGTACCGGCCGCATCGGTGCCGGTACGAAGGTGGAAGGAAGCGAAGGGGTGTTCTCCCGGCCCGCGTTGGCGATGACCACTGCCACGTACGGGAGCAGCGCCCCGAGCGCGAGCGCCACGATCGCGACATACCGCTCGACGTTCCACAGCACCGCGGCCAGGATCACCGAAACCGTCCGTACGGACATCGAGATCACATAGCGCCGCTGCCTGCCGCGCACATCGTCCGCGAGCCCCTGCCGGGCCCCCGTGATCCGGAAGACCTCGCCGCCGCTCTGCTTCCGCATCACGTCTCCATCACCCTTCCCCCAGTGCCTGACGGGCCGGGGACACCTCATTCCCGCACCGGACGCTCCCCGGACCGGACCGCATCCACGGTACGCCCGGCACCCGGCGGCTTCGAGACCGGGGCACGCCCTGTTCGTACATATCGGTATCCGTGCCGCACGTACGGACCCCTCCGGCATGCGGGCTACGTCCCGCGGGCCGAGACTGGGCGCACATGCGCGACATCGCGTCGCACGAGGAGGCGACATGGGCTGGTTGTGGGCAATCATCGTGGGACTGGTGCTCGGTCTGATCGCGAAGGCGATCCTGCCCGGCAAACAGAACATCCCGCTCTGGCTGACGACCATTTTCGGAATCATCGGCAGCGTCCTCGGCAACGCCGTCGCCACCTGGATCGGTGTCAACGACACCAAGGGCATCGACTGGACGCGTCATCTGCTCCAGCTGATCGGCGCGGTGCTCGTCGTCGGCGTCGGCGACATGCTCTGGGCCTCGATCCGCGGCACCAGACAGAAGGCCTGAACCACCGGGGGCGCAGCGCACGGCAGCCACCGGGCACACAACACACTGCGGCCGGACACGCGTGACGCGTGTCCGGCCGCAGTGCCGATACGGTCCGGGATCAGCCGGTGACCTCGATGGCGGCGAGGTTCTTCTTGCCCCGGCGCAGCACCAGCCAGCGCCCGTGCAGCAGCTCCTCGCGGGCCGGTGCGCTCTCGCCGTCCGTGACCTTGATGTTGTTCACGTACGCACCGCCCTCCTTCACCGTGCGGCGGGCGCCCGACTTGCTCGGCGCCAGGCCGACCTCCACCAGGAGGTCCACCAGCGGGCCCAGCTCGGTGACCCGTGCGTGCGGCACCTCGGACAGCGCGGCACTCAGCGTCGCCTCGTCCAGCTCGCCGAGCTCACCCTGACCGAAGAGCGCCTTCGACGCCGCGATCACCGCGGCGCACTGATCGGCACCGTGCACCAGCGTCGTCAGCTCCTCGGCCAGCGCGCGCTGCGCCGTCCGGGCCTGCGGACGTTCCTCGGTGACCTTCTCCAGCTCCTCCAGCTCCGCGGGGCTGAGGAAGCTGAGGATGCGCATGTACCGCGAGATGTCCCGGTCGTCCACGTTCAGCCAGAACTGGTAGAACGCGTACGGCGTCGTCATCGTCGGGTCGAGCCAGACGGCCCCGCTCTCGGACTTGCCGAACTTGGTCCCGTCCGCCTTCGTCATCAGCGGGGTCGCCAGCGCGTGCACCTCGGCGCCCGGCTCCAGACGGTGGATCAGGTCGAGACCGGCGGTGAGGTTGCCCCACTGGTCGCTGCCGCCCTGCTGGAGGGTGCAGCCGTAGCGCCGGTACAGCTCCAGGTAGTCCATGCTCTGGAGCAGCTGGTAGCTGAACTCGGTGTAGCTGATGCCCTCGTCGGACTCCAGCCGCCGTGCGATGGATTCCTTGGTCAGCATCTTGTTGACGCGGAAGTGCTTGCCGATGTCCCGGAGGAACTCGATCGCGGACATGCCCGAGGTCCAGTCCAGGTTGTTCACCATGACCGCCGCGTTCTCGCCCTCGAAGGACAGGAACGGCTCGATCTGGGACCGCAGTCGCGTCACCCAGTTGGCGATCGTCTCCGGATCGTTCAGCGTGCGCTCCGCGGTCGGCCGCGGGTCACCGATCTGACCGGTGGCCCCGCCCACCAGGGCGAGCGGCCGCAGCCCGGCCCGCTGGAGCCGGCGCATGGTGAGCACCTGCACCAGATGGCCGACGTGCAGACTCGCCGCGCTGGGGTCGTAGCCGCAATAGAAGGTGACGGGACCGTCCGCGAGAGCCTTGCGCAGTGCGTCCTCGTCAGTGGACTGGGCGAACAGCCCACGCCACTTCAGCTCGTCGACGATGTCCGTCACGGTTCCAGTGCTCCTCGTGATGAATAGGGGAAACAGTTTCTCGCTCAGTCTAGGCGGGTCACACGCCCGGGCTCACCGAGCTCATGTTGAAGTCGGGGATCCGCAGCGCGGGCATCGCGGCCCGGGTGAACCAGTCGCCCCACTCGCGCGGCAGCGTCTTCTCCGTACGGCCCGCCTCCGTGGCCCGCGACAGCAGGTCCACCGGCGACTCGTTGAACCGGAAGTTGTTCACCTCGCCGACGACCTCGCCGTCCTCGACGAGATACACCCCGTCGCGGGTCAGCCCGGTCAGCAGCAGCGTCGCCGGATCGACCTCCCGGATGTACCACATGCAGGTCAGCAGCAGTCCGCGCCCGGTCGTCGCGGCCACCATCTCCTCCAGGGAGCGTTCACCACCGCCCTCCAGCACCAGGTTGTCGATCGCCGGCGAGACCGGCTGCCCGGTCAGCCCCGCCGTGTGCCGGGTGGTCGTCAGATGCTCCAGCCGGCCGTCCCGGACCCAGTCGGTCGGCGTCAGCGGCAGACCGTTGTCGAAGACGGAGGCACTGTCCCCGGAGGCGTGGGCGATCACGAACGGCGCCGCCTCCAGACCCGGTGCGTACGGGTCGCTGCGAAGTGTCAGCGGCAGCCCGGAGAGCATCTCGCCGAGCCTGGTCCCGCCCCCCGGCTTGGAGAACACCGTCCGGCCCTCCGCGGCGTCCCGCGCGGTCGACGACCACAGCTGGTAGATCAGCAGATCGGCGACGGCGGTCGGTGGCAGCAGCGTCTCGTACCGTCCGGCGGGCAGCTCGATACGGCGCTGTGCCCAGCGCAGCCGCTGCGCCAGTTCCGCGTCGAGCTCGGCCGGGTCGACATCCTTGAAGTCGCGCGTCGAGCGGCCCGCCCAGGACGAACGGGTGCGGTCGGGGGACTTGGCGTTGAGCTCCAGCGTCCCGGTCGGCTGGTCGTGGCGCAGCCGCAGACCCGTCGACGTACCGAGGTAGGTCGAGGTCAGCCGGTGGTGCGCGAAGCCGTACAGCTCACGGCCGCCGGAGCGGGCGCGGGCGAAGGCGTCGCCGAGGGCCGGGGCGAACTCCGCGAAGACGTCCGAGCCCGTCTCGGCCGGTGCGTCAGCGAAGTCGGGCGACGTGGGCACCCCGGTGACCAGCGGCTGGGCGTCCTCCGCCGGACCGGCCCCGCGCGCGGCGGCCTCGGCGGCCCGCACCAGCGGCTCCAGATCGTCGGCGGTGACCGCGGACCGCGACACCACACCGGACGCGGTGCCCTGCGCACCGTCGACGGTCGCGACGACGGTCAGGGTCCGCCCCCGCGTCACCCCGTTCGTCGTGAGCGCATTGCCGGCCCAGCGCAGATTCGCGGACGACTCCTCGTCGGCGATGACCACGCAGCCGTCGGCGGTGGACAGTTCGAGTGCCCGCTCGACGATCTCGTGCGGCTTGCTGACGCGGCTCATCGTCCGGCCTCCTGCGTCGTGTTGAGGATGTTCACGCCCCGGAAGAGGGCGGAGGGGCAGCCGTGCGAGACGGCCGCGACCTGGCCCGGCTGGGCCTTGCCGCAGTTGAAGGCGCCGCCCAGCACGTACGTCTGCGGGCCGCCGACCTTCTCCATCGAGCCCCAGAAGTCCGTCGTCGTGGCCTGGTACGCGACATCGCGCAGCTGACCGGCCAGCCTGCCGTTCTCGATGCGGAAGAACCGCTGCCCGGTGAACTGGAAGTTGTAGCGCTGCATGTCGATCGACCAGGACCGGTCGCCGACCACGTAGATGCCGCGTTCCACCCCGCCGATCAGATCCTCGGTGGACAGCCCGCCCGGGTCCGGCTGCAGCGACACGTTCGCCATCCGCTGCACGGGAACATGGCTCGGCGAGTCCGCGTACGCGCACCCGTTGGACCGGCCCAGGCCTGTCAGCTTCGCGATCCGCCGGTCCAGCTGGTACCCGACCAGCGTCCCGTCCTTGACCAGGTCCCAGGACTGCGCCTCGACGCCCTCGTCGTCGTACCCGATGGTCGCCAGCCCGTGCTCGGCGGTGCGGTCGCCCGTCACATTCATCACGGGGGAGCCGTACGCCAGCTTCCCCAGCTGGTCGAAGGTGGCGAACGAGGTCCCGGCGTACGCCGCCTCGTACCCCAGCGCACGGTCCAGCTCGGTGGCGTGGCCGATCGACTCGTGGATGGTCAGCCAGAGGTTGGACGGGTCGACGACCAGGTCGTACGTCCCCGCCTCGACGCTCGGCGCCCGCATCTTCTCCGCCAGCAGCCCGGGGATCCGCGCCAGCTCGTCGTCCCAGTCCCAGCCGGTCCCGGTCAGGTATTCCCAGCCGCGGCCCACCGGCGGGGCGATCGTCCGCATCGAGTCGAACTCACCGGTCGTCCCGTCCACGGCGACCGCGGTGAACTCCGGATGCAGCCGCACCCGCTGCTGGGTGGTCACGGTGCCCGCCGTGTCCGCGTAGAACTTGTTCTCATGGACGGTCGTCAGCGAGGCGTCCACATGCGCGACGCCCTCGGCCCCCAGGAGCCGGCCGCTCCACTCGGAGAGCAGCCCCGCCTTCTCCTCGTCCGGTACGTCGAAGGGGTCGATGTCGTACGCCGAGACCCAGGTCCGCTCGCCGTGCACCGGCTCGTCCGCCAGCTCGACCCGCTCGTCCGACCCGGCGGCCGCGATCACCTTCGCCGACAGCTTCGCCATGGCGACGGCCTGCGAGGCCACCTTCGCCGCGGCGTCCATCGTCAGGTCCACCCCGGACGCGAACCCCCACGCCCCGCCGTGCACCACCCGCACCGCGTACCCGAGATCGGTGGTGTCCGAGGACCCGGCGGGCCGGGCGTCCCGCAGCCGCCAGGACGCGCTGCGCACCCGCTCCAGCCGGAAATCGGCATGCACGGCACCCAGCGCCCGCGCGCGGGCGAGCGCCGCGTCGGCGAGGGCCCGCAGGGGCAGGGCCAGGAATGACTGATCTACCTCGTGGGGCACAGGGAATTCCCTTCTCGATACACCACGGAAGTGAATCACGCCGGATGGTGACCGCACCGGGGATATCGGACGCCGCCCGCCACGGGCCGGACACGGCGCCGCCCGACGGGTGGCCCTCTGTAGGAACCCCACAGTGCCCGGGGGAAGGCGCTGTCAGGGGCCGATTGCTTGTGGAGCACCTGGTACCGATAGGTTTTCGACGTACCAGACCGCTAGGGAAAGGGTGATCCGTTGAGCCGCTCGGTTCTCGTCACCGGAGGAAACCGGGGCATCGGCCTCGCCATCGCCCGCGCTTTCGCCGACAACGGCGACAAGGTCGCGATCACCTACCGCTCCGGCGAGCCGCCCGCGGTGCTCACCGAGGCCGGTGTTCTCGCGGTCCGTTGCGACATCACCGACGCCGAGCAGGTGGAGCAGGCCTACAAGGAGATCGAGGAGAAGCACGGTCCCGTCGAGGTGCTGGTCGCCAACGCCGGTATCACCAAGGACCAGTTGCTGATGCGGATGTCCGAGGACGACTTCACGTCCGTCGTCGACACCAACCTCACCGGCACCTTCCGGGTCGTCAAGCGCGCCAACCGCGGCATGCTGCGCGCCAAGAAGGGCCGCGTCGTCCTCATCTCCTCCGTGGTCGGACTGCTCGGCTCGGCCGGGCAGGCGAACTACGCCGCGTCCAAGGCGGGTCTGGTCGGCTTCGCCCGGTCGCTGGCCCGTGAACTCGGTTCGCGGAACATCACTTTCAACGTCGTCGCGCCCGGTTTTGTCGACACCGACATGACGCAGGTGCTCACCGAGGAGCAGCGCAAGGGCATCGTGTCCCAGGTGCCGCTCGGCCGCTACGCGCAGCCCGAGGAGATCGCCGCCGCGGTGCGCTTCCTCGCCTCCGACGACGCGTCGTACATCACTGGAGCCGTCATCCCCGTCGACGGCGGATTGGGCATGGGTCACTGATCACCATGAGCGGAATTCTCGACGGCAAGCGCATCCTCATCACCGGGGTGCTGATGGAGTCGTCCATCGCGTTCCACACCGCCAAGGTGGCCCAGGAGCAGGGCGCGGAGATCATCCTGACCGCCTTCCCGCGGCCCACGCTGACGGAGCGGATCGCCAAGAAGCTGCCCAAGCCGGCCAAGGTCATCGAGCTGGACGTGACCAACACCGAGCACCTGGACCGGCTCGAAGGCCTGGTGAAGGACGAGCTCGGCTCGCTCGACGGCGTCGTCCACTCCATCGGCTTCGCGCCGCAGGACGCGCTCGGCGGCAACTTCCTCAACACCCCGTTCGAGTCAGTCGCCACCGCGATGCACGTCTCGGCGTTCTCGCTGAAGTCGCTCGCCATGGCCTGCAAGCCGCTGATGAGCGACGGCGGCTCGGTCGTCGGCCTCACCTTCGACGCGCAGTTCGCCTGGCCGCAGTACGACTGGATGGGCCCGGCCAAGGCCGCGCTGGAGGCCACCTCCCGCTACCTCGCCCGTGACCTGGGCAAGGACGACATCCGCTGCAACCTGGTCTCCGCCGGACCGCTCAAGTCCATGGCCGCGAAGTCCATCCCGGGCTTCACCGAGCTCGCGGACGTGTGGAACACCCGCTCCCCGCTGTCCTGGGACATGACGGACCCGGAGCCGGCCGGCCGCGCCATCGTCGCGCTGCTCTCGGACTTCTTCCCGAAGACCACGGGCGAGATCATCCACGTCGATGGTGGCGTGCACATGATGGGTGCCTGATCTCGTACGACGGGCCCCGACACAGCCGCGTACCGCCTGGGACCAGGCGGTACGCGGCTCTGTTGTGTCCGCGCCCGGTTTCGGCCCGCTCAAGTCGAAAATACGGTCGATCCACCGCAGAATGTGATGAACCGGACTTCGGGTCAGGCTGCGGGGAGGAGGTCGCTGTGCGCGCCACACGTCGCCGGACCTGCGCCCTGCTGGCGGCCTCCATAGCCGTCGCCGGACTCGCCACCCCGGTGGGGATATCCGTGGCGGGGCGGATGGGAGCCGGGGCATCCACCCCCGCCACTCCCACACCCGACCCCGCCGGAGCCGAATGCCGTACGTCGGTCCGGGGCTCCCGGGTCGTCGCCTACTGCCACAACCCGTACCCCTCCACCGACCGCGTACAACTGCACACCGAATGCCGCCGCTGGTGGGACATAGACGCCGACGCCGTCCCGGTCGACGTGGGACCCGGGCGGACCGTGCGGATCGACGACCGCTGCTGGAAGGAAGTCGGCTCCGTCTGGGTCACACACCAGGTGCAGGACACGGCCTAGAGAGAGGCCCAGAGACCCTGGGGCCGCCGGACGGACCTCAGGTCCGGTCCACCAGACAGCTCAGCGCATGGCTCGCGGCCTCGGCCGCCGCCGTCTCGCCGTCGCCCGCCCGGATCGCCTCGACCAGCCTGCCGTGGTCCATGTGGTTCTCCGGCCGCAGCTCATGACCGATATCGCCCCTGAGATAGTCGCGCAGCAGATCGCCCAGGTCGGCGTAGAGACCGGTCAGCACGTCGTTGTGCGAGGCGGCCACCACCGCCAGATGCAGCGTCGCGTCCGCCGCGACGAACGCGTCGGCGTCTCCCGCGGCCCAGGTCTCCTCCCGGCGCGCCATGAGCGCGTCCAGCTGCTTCAGATCCCGCTCGGTGCGCCGGGCGGCGGCCAGCCTCGCCGCCGACGACTCCAGGGTGGAGCGCAGCTCG
Source organism: Streptomyces sp. NPDC006510 (assembly GCF_040611955.1). Lineage (NCBI taxonomy): Bacteria > Bacillati > Actinomycetota > Actinomycetes > Kitasatosporales > Streptomycetaceae > Streptomyces > Streptomyces sp. NPDC006510. Next base: position 27,331 of record NZ_JBEXPH010000052.1, read on the forward strand.
GCGACATGGCGCGGATCGGCGGAGGCGAAGCGGCGGTGCATCACCCCGGCAAGTTCGCTGGTGGCGACGACATAGGTGCCCGACCCCTGCCGGATGTCGAGCAGGCCGTTGTGCGCGAGGGCGCGCACGGCCTCCCGGACGGTGTTGCGGGCCACCCCCAGCTGCTCCACCAGCTCGGGCTCGGTGGGAATGCGTGAACCCACGGGCCACTCGCCCGAGGTGATCTGATTCCTCAACTGGGCAATCACCTGGTCGGCGAGTGCCGAACGCCGCGGAGACGTCAGCGCCATGGTGCTCCTTGGTCGGGTTGCTGGAGTGATGAGGGCAGTGAGGGTGACGGGGCTGCTCTGCGGTAGCGAATGGTCTCAGAGCAGCTCTCGAAGGATTGGACAATCAATCATCCCATGATTCTATGATGGGCCACATGCCCGACGACGAGACCCGGCCACAGACCCGGACCCCCGCCACCACGATGGACGCACCCACGAAACCCCCAGCCGTACGAACCCCGCAGGACCCGCGGTCGGCGCAGGCCGCCGACGGGCCCTCTCCCTGGCTGCTCCGGCTGGTCGTCGTCGGGCTGGTCCTCACCGCGCTCAACCTGCGCCCCGCCATCACCAGCCTCGGCGCCCTCCTCGAAGAGGTACGGGACGGGCTGCACATGAGCGGCAGCGTCGCCGGCGTCCTGACCTCCGTACCACCGCTCTGCTTCGCGGTCTTCGGCATCATGGCGCCGCGCCTCGCCCGCCGCTTCGGCCCCGGCGCGGTCGTCTGCGCCGGCATGACCGCCATCACCGCCGGTCTGGTGGTCCGGCCGCTCGTCGGCGGGACGGCCGGCTTCCTCGCCGCGAGCGCCCTCGCCCTCATGGGCATCGCCGTCAGCAACGTCCTGATGCCGGTGATCGTCAAGCGCTGGTTCCCGGACCGGGTCGGCTCCATGACCGGGCTCTACTCCATGGCCCTGGCCCTCGGCACCTCGCTCGCCGCCGCGGTGACCGTGCCCATGACCAGCGCGCTGGGCGGCAGCTGGCGTCTGGGGCTCGGCGTCTGGGCCGTGCTCGCCGCCGCCGCGATCCTGCCCTGGATCCCGCTGGTACGTGACCGGCGCGGCGCCCCCGGGCAGCCGGCCGCCCAGCAGCCGGGCACCCCCGCCCTCAGGATCACCCGCAGCCGCACCGCCTGGGGCCTCGCCTGCTTCTTCGGCCTTCAGGCCACCGCCGCGTACATCACCATGGGATGGATGCCGCAGATCTTCCGCGACGCCGGGGTCTCGGCCGGTACGGCGGGTGTGCTGCTCGCCGTGACCATGGCGATGGGCGTGCCGCTCGCCTTCGTCATCCCGAGGGTCGCGACCCGGATGAAGAACCAGGGCCCGATCGTCGTCTTCCTCGGCAGCTGCGGCCTCATCGGCTACGCGGGCCTCTTCCTGGCGCCGGCCGGCGGGGCCTGGGCCTGGGCGCTGCTCCTGGGCATCTCGAACTGCTCCTTCCCGCTCGCCCTGACCATGATCGGCATGCGGTCCCGCAGCGGCGCGGGGGTGGTCCGGCTGTCCGCGTTCGCCCAGTCCGTCGGCTATCTGATCTCGATCCCGGGACCGCTGCTGATCGGTGTGCTCTACCAGCACAGCGGCGGCTGGGGGCTGCCGATCGCGCTGATGGCGGGCCTCATGGTGCCGCAGATGGCGTTCGGAATCCTGGCCGGGCGGGACCGGACGATCGAGGACGAATGCTGAAGTGCGAGACTGGCCCCATGTCTCCTGTGCTCGACCCGAATCCCCAGAACGGTCAGAAGAAGTTCCTCCTCGTACTCGGGGCGATGCTGCTGATCACCGTGATCATCGCAGTGATCTCCTCGATCGCGGCCCCCTGAGCCGCGCGGCCGCCGGCCGCCGAAGGTGGGGCTAACCCCAGCATCCCCTAGGGGGCCAGGGTCAGGGTGAAGTGGGTGGGTCGCCGGATGGGGCCGACGGCCCCGGATCCGTAGGTTCTCGGTATCAGCACCGATGACTCACGGAGGCGGACATGCCGGCCCCAACGCACACCCCGACCACCCACCCGGCCACGGGCAGCGTCGAGGTCCGGCTGCCGTGGTGGGCCATCGCGCTGCCCGCGATCGCGTTCGCCGCACTCCTCCTGTTGATCGTGGGATCCGGCGAGGCACACGCCGCGACCAGCGATCCGGCGATCAGCCGGTTGCTTGAGCGAATCGTGGCCCTGGTGACCCGCTGACGCCGCCCGCGCACCCCGCAGCAGCCCCTCAACACCCTGCGCCGGGCGGCACATTTCATGCGAAGCTGAGGTGTATGAGCGCCGATACACCTCGCAGGATCGTTCTTCTCAGGCATGCAAAGGCGGAATGGTCGCAGGACTCCGACCACGAGCGACCGCTCGCCGAGCGCGGCCGCAAGGATGCCCCCGTCGCAGGCCGCAAACTCGTCGACTCCGGGATCGACCTCGATCTGGCCCTCTGCTCCACCGCCGCCAGGACGCGCGAGACGTGGAAGCTGGCCGTCCACGAGATGCCGCACCGCCCCAGGACCGTGTACGAGGAGCGGCTGTACGAGGCGTCCCCCGGCGAGCTCATCGCCCTGATCAACGAGACCCCCGACGATGTGCACGACCTCCTGGTCATCGGCCACAACCCCGGCATGCACGCGGTCGCCGACGCCCTCTCGGAATCGGCCGAGGGCGATGCCCTGGCCCGGATGAACCGCGGTGGCTTCCCCACCGCCGCGTTCGCCGTCGTCGAGTTCACCGGCTCCTGGAAGGGCGTCGAGCACGGAGTGGGCAAGCTGGTCGAGTACTGGACGCCCAACGACTGATCCCGCTGCCGTACGACGCAGGGCTCCGGTGCGGGAAGCACCGGGGCCCTGCTCGCAGGCGCGAACGTGTCAGTCGACGAGACCGTCGGCGGCCTCGACCTCCTCGCGGGTGATGCCGAGCAGATAGAGCACGGTGTCCAGGAACGGCACGTTCACCGCGGTGTGCGCGGCCTCGCGGACCACCGGCTTGGCGTTGAAGGCCACCCCGAGCCCGGCGGTGTTCAGCATGTCCAGGTCGTTCGCACCGTCACCGATCGCGACGGTCTGCGCCAGCGGCACCCCGGCCTGCTCGGCGAAGCTGCGCAGCAGCCGCGCCTTGCCCGCCCGGTCGACGATGTCGCCGACCACCCGGCCGGTGAGCTTTCCGTCGACCACTTCCAGTGTGTTGGCAGAGGCGAAGTCGAGCCCGAGCCGCTCCTTCAGATCGTCGGTGACCTGGGTGAACCCGCCCGAGACCACACCCACTTGGTAGCCGAGCCGCTTCAGCGTACGGATCAGGGTGCGCGCGCCCGGCGTGAGCCGCACCTCGGCGCGCACCTTGTCCACCACCGACACATCGAGCCCGGCCAGCAGCGCCACCCGTGCGTGCAGCGACTGCTCGAAGTCGAGCTCGCCGCGCATCGCCTGCGCGGTCACCTCGGCGACCTTGTCCTCGCAGCCCGCGTGGGCGGCGAAGAGCTCGATGACCTCGTCCTGGATGAGCGTCGAGTCGACGTCCATGACGACCAGCCGCTGTGCCCGGCGGCTCAGCCCGGCCGACACCACCGCGACATCGACACCGATGCCGGCGGACTCCGTCGCCAGTGCGGTCCGCAGCTCCTCGGTCCCGGTGCCGGACACCGCGAACTCGACTGCCGTGACCGGGTACTTCGCGAGCCGGAAGATCCGGTCGATGTTGCCTCCGGTGGAGGTGATCGTGGCCGCTATGGCGGCGGTCGACTCCGCGGTCAGCGGGTGCCCGAGCACCGTCACATGGGAGCGCCCGTGGCCACGCGGCCGGTTGTCACCGGTGCCGGAGATGATCTCGGCCTGAAGCTTCAGCGAGTCGGCCCAGCTGTGCACGGTCGCCCGCAGATCGCCCTCGGTGGTACCGCCCGCGGTCGGGGCGGTGACCAGTGCGCACAGGACGATGCGGCCACGGGTGACGACCTGCTCGATGTCGACGACATCGACCGAGTAGGCGGCGAGGGTGTCGAAGAGCCCGGCGGTGATGCCGGGGCGGTCCTTCCCGAAGATCTTCACGAGAAGGGTGGGTGTGTCGGTGCCCCGACGGGACTCAGGGGACCCAGGGGACTCGGAGGACTCAGGAGACGAGGAGGACCGAGGTGGCTGAGATGCGCTCATGGTGCTCCCACCGTATCGGTCTGCCGCGAGGCACCGGAGGCCCGTCCCGAGGACCGGACAGCGCGTCGGACCCTTAGAGTCTGTCGGGTGACCTCCGACCGGGCGGACGCGGTCTGGCACGCACGCTTCCCGCATTGTCGTCGGTCGCCAACGCTCCGCGTTGACTCCCTCCTCCGCCTTGGAATCGCACGCACCAGACCGCGTCCGCCATCCGATCCGAGGTCACCCGGCAGACTCTTACCCCCGCCCGGAGCACACGCGCGGTGACGGACTGCGCGCGTCCGGATCCGGCCGGTGGCCGAGGGGGTGGGACACGGCAGGTCTGGCCAGCCCTGGATATCCCCTTTGCAGGCGATTCATGGTTACTCGGGGTGCTTACCGCCCCCTGCTCCGTTTATTCGTGTCGGCACCGTAACGATGCAGGTCTCGGCAGGGTCTTCACCCCGCCCGACTTTCGTATCCGGGACTGGTCCTGGAATAGTTCCCCACGATGTTCAGCATCCCTAGGCCCCCTGTGATGGGGGCAACTCGGGGGACAACTAGTGGGGCGCGGAGTGCCGGAACTCGTACTGGAATTGAATGGAAGGACCTGGACGCTCGATCCGTCCAGGTCGTACACCCTCGGGCGCGATCCGCAGGGCGACCTGACGATCGACGACGCCAGGGTGTCGTGGCGCCATGCCACGATCAGCTGGGGTGGCCGGAGTTGGTTCATCGAGGACCACGGCAGCACCAACGGCACCTATGCGCAGGGCAGCCGGGTCCAGCAGCTGGAGATCGGCCCCGGCTCCGTCGTACATCTGGGCAATGCCACTGACGGTCCGCGGCTGAGCCTCACCGCCGCGGCGGGCGCCGATGTGTACAGCGGGCAGGGCGCCGGTGCCCAGCAGGCACCCGCCCCGCAGCCCCAGCAGGGTGGCGCCGGCTGGCCCGGCCAGCAGGCCCCCGCTCCGCAGCAGCCACAGCAGGGCTGGCCGCAGCAGGCTCCCCAGGGCCCGCCGCAGCAGCCCGTACAGCCCCAGGTCCCGCAGCAGCAGGGCATGGCGAGGACGCCCGGCGCGGGCGGTCCCGGCGGTGCCGCGGGGGCGCCGCCGGTGTACGGCGACCGCAGCCCGACCACGTTCCACCAGCTGGACCTCGGCCGGGTCATGCGCATCGGTCGTGCGCTGGAGAACGAACTGGTCGTCTCCGACCTCCAGGTCTCGCGCCACCACGCCGAATTTCACGCGACCCCCGACGGCCGCTTCGAGATCCGTGACCTCGGTTCCCACAACGGCACGTACGTCAACGGCCAGCCGCTCTCCAAGTCCGGCTCCGCGCTCATCGGCCCCAACGACATCGTCGGCGTCGGTCACTCGACCTTCCGCCTGGTCGGCGACCGGCTCGAAGAGTTCGTCGACACCGGTGAGGTCTCCTTCTCCGCCCGCCACCTCACGGTGACGGTCGACGGCGGGAAGCAGATCCTCAAGGACGTCTCCTTCGGCGTCCCGGAGAAGTCGCTCATCGCGGTCATCGGCCCGTCCGGATCCGGCAAGTCCACCCTGCTCAAGGCGCTCACCGGCTACCGGCCCGCCAACCAGGGCGACGTCCTCTACGACAACCGGAACCTGTACAAGCAGTTCGCCGAGCTGCGCCAGCGCATCGGTCTGGTACCGCAGGACGACATCCTGCACAAGGAACTGACCGTCACCAAGGCGCTCAAGTACGCGGCCAAGCTCCGCTTCCCCGCGGACACCACCGAGGCCGAGCGCCAGGCCCGGATCCTCGAAGTCCTCGCCGAGCTCAAGCTCGACATCCACAAGGACAAGAAGGTCACCTCGCTCTCCGGCGGTCAGCGCAAGCGCGTCTCCGTCGCCCTGGAGCTGCTCACCAAGCCGTCGCTGATCTTCCTGGACGAGCCGACCTCCGGTCTCGACCCGGGCATGGACCGCGATGTCATGCAGCTGCTGCGCGGCCTGGCCGACGACGGCCGTACCGTCCTGGTCGTCACGCACTCCGTCGCCGAGCTGGCGATCTGCGACAAGCTGCTGGTCATGGCGCCGGGCGGCTCCGTCGCCTACTTCGGCCCGCCGGAGGAAGCGCTCAACTTCTTCGGCTACACCACCTGGGCCGATGTCTTCTCCGCGTTCGAGAACTACCGCGACTACGACTGGGCGGGCCGCTGGCGCGGTTCGCAGCACTACCAGATGTACGCCGCGGACATCGACTCCGTCGCCGCGCAGTCCGTGCACATGCCGCCCCCGCAGCAGATGCGCCCGCCGAAGCCGCAGAGCTGGTCGGCCCAGCTGTGGACGCTGATGCGCCGCTACATCTCGGTGATCGCGTCCGACAAGGGCTTCATGGGCCTGATGCTGATCCTGCCCGCCGTGCTCGGCGTGGTCAGCGTGGTCATCCCGGCCGACTTCGGTCTGGCCCCGCCGAAGCCGCCGTCCCGGTTCAACGGAGCCGCCGGAACGATCATGCTGATCCTCGCGGTCGGCATGTGCTTCTCCGGTGCGGCCAACTCCGTACGAGAACTGATCAAGGAACGCGTCATCTACGAACGGGAACGGGCCACCGGCCTGTCCCGCTCCGCCTATCTGATGTCCAAGGTGATCGTTCTCGGCGTGATCACCGCCATCCAGGGCGTCATCATCTGCGGTATCGGCTTCGCCACCCGTGAGCTGCCCGAAGAGGGCCTCATCATGCCGCCGGCCGTCGAGCTCTGCCTGACGATCATCGCGCTCGGCTTCACCTCGATGATGTTCGGCCTGGTGATCTCCTCGCTGGTGAAGACCGCCGAGAAGACCATGCCGCTGCTGGTCATGTTCGCGATCGTCCAGGTCGTCTTCACCGGCATCCTCTTCCAGGTGTTCGGCTCGCCGGGCCTGGAGCAGTTCGCCTGGCTGATGCCGTCCCGCTGGGCCATCGCCGGCGCGGGCACGACGCTGGACCTCTCGCACCTCATGGCGCCGTGGGACCCGAAGAACCCGACCGACCTCGACCCGCTCTGGGAGCACTCGGCCGGTCAGTGGGGGATCAACATCTCGGTACTCCTGCTGCTCGGCATCATCTGCGGCGTCGTGGTCGCGCGACTGCTGCGCCGCCACGAGCCGGAGGTCATGCGCAAGTAGACGCGGGCAACCGCGACCCATGCCGAAGGGCGGCACCCCGCGCGGGGTGCCGCCCTTCGGGTTGGGTGGGGGGGCGGCGGGGGGCGGTGGCGGG
>NZ_JBEXPH010000052.1:34712-45736 GCF_040611955.1 Streptomyces sp. NPDC006510
GCGGCGTGCCGGGGGCGCCCCCCCTGCCCCCCCCCCCCCCCCGGCTGCACAGCCCAACGTCCCGCGGCCCCCCCCCCCCCACGCCCCCCGGGCGGCACCCCGCGCGGGGTGCCGCCCTTCGGCATGGGTCGCGGTCCGGCGCTGCGCGGTGCCGGTCAGTACGCGCTGTTGACGTTGTCGATCGAGCCGTACTTGTCGGCCGCGTAGTTGGCCGCGGCCGTGATGTTGGCGACCGGGTCGTAGATGTTCCACGAGGTACCGGGGACGTGGTACGCGTTGAACGTCGGCTGGATGACCTGGAGCAGGCCGCAGGACGGGGTGCCGTTCTGGGCGTTGATGTCCCAGCCGTTGACCGCGTTCGGGTTACCGGTCGACTCGCGCATGATGTTGCGGTGCAGACCGTCGTACGAGCCGGGGATGCCGTGGGCCCGCATGGTGTCCAGGGCCTGGTTGATCCAGCCGTCCAGGTTGTTGGCGTAGACCGGGGTACGGGCCTCGGAGCGGCTGGCCGCCTGCGTCTCGGTGCGCTTCGCGGCCACGGCCTCGGCCTTCACCTTGGCGGCGGCCTTGGCCTTCGCCTCGGCCTGAGCCCTGACCTTGGCGGCCTTGGCGGCCTTGACCTTGGCAGCCTTGGCCTTCGCGGCGGCGGCCTTCTTGGCCTTGGCGAGGTCTGCGGCCTTCACCAGCTTCTCGGCGGTCGAGTGCTGCTCGATGATGCTGGCCTGCACGGCCTTGGCCTGCGGAGTACCGGCGACCGACGCGAAGACCACGGGGGCGGCGGACACGGGGGCCGCGGCCTCGGGCTTGGGGTCGGCGTTCGCGGGGACGAGCGAGAACGAGAGCGCGGCGACGGCCATGGCGGAGATACCCGCGACGGAGAGCTTCTGGGTCTTGTTCAGGCGACGACGGCGGCCGGGGATGCTGGACACGGACATGCAGACATACCTCTTCGAATCGCGGGAGTCCTCACGGAGGACGAAGACGGGAAGCGGCGTTCTCGCATCTCCGTCGGGGACGAGTGCAATTCTTAGCGCCCGCAAAATCCGGTGGCAAAGGTGTGACGTACGAACCCCGGTAGTGGACCGGGGCACCGCTCGAACGTGTCGGACCGCGCTCATAACCATTGATGTGGCGCTTATGTGTCCACTAGCAGGCTTCGTAAGTGACGTGGGTCCTATGTGCGGCCTCACATCGGGCGGGTAACAACCTCACCAACCGTTGCTCCAGCAATTCGGAGTGTGAGATTCCGTCTCTGGGGCGGGCGCTCGGCGCGGTCGCCGCTCCCAGGTACAGGCCGCGACCGCACACAGGCCGCCTTCTGTACGCGGGCCGCTGCTGCGCGCGGGCCGCTCCTCGTACATGGGCGGACGGAGTGCATGGGCGTACGGACCTAGTCCCTGCGCCCTATCCGAAGCCGTCCACAGGCCGATACGGCGTTCGAACCCCGCCGGTACGGTGAGGCCATGAGCCATCGCCCACCGTCGGGTCTCGCAGCAGTGAGCGCCGCGCTGCTCGCCATGAGCCGGCATCTCGAAATGCGTGACGTCCTGAAGACGATCGTCGCCTCGGCCCGCGAGCTGCTGGACGCCGAGTACGCAGCCCTGGGCGTCCCCGACGACCACGGCGGCTTCGCGCAGTTCGTCGTCGACGGCGTCAGCGACGAGCAGTGGAAGGCCATCGGTCCGCTGCCCCGGCAGCACGGCATCCTTGCCGCGATGCTCCACGAGGCGAAGCTCGAGCGCCTCGCGGACGTCCGCAAGGACCCCCGCTTCGAGGGCTGGCCCGCCGCCCACCCCGACATGTCCGACTTCCTGGGCCTGCCCGTCCGGGACGGCGACGAGATCATCGGCGCGCTCTACCTCGCCAACAAGCGCTGCCCCAAACCCGAAGGCAGCTGCGGCTTCACCGCCGAGGACGAGGAACTGCTGGCCATCCTCGCCCAGCACGCGGCGATCGCCCTCACCAACGCCCGGCTCTACGAACGCAGCCGGGAGCTCACCATCGCCGAGGAGCGCTCCCGGCTCGCCCACGAGCTGCACGACGCGGTGAGCCAGAAACTCTTCTCGCTGCGGCTGACGGCCCAGGCGGCCACCGCCCTGGTGGACCGCGACCCGGCCCGAGCCAAGGGCGAACTCCAGCAGGTGGCCGCGCTCGCCGCGGAAGCCGTGGACGAACTGCGCGCCGCCGTCGTCGAGCTGCGCCCCGCCGCGCTCGACGAGGACGGTCTCGTCGCCACGCTCCGTACCCAGATCCAGGTCCTGGACCGGGCCCACACGGCCCGGGTCACCTTCGAGAGCCGGGGCATACGGGCCCTGCCCGCCGCCCAGGAGGAGGCGCTGCTCCGGGTCTCCCAGGAAGCCCTGCACAACGCACTGCGTCACTCCGGTGCGGACCATGTCGACGTCACGCTGGCCCGGCACGGCAGCGGCACGCTGCTGCGGATCATCGACGACGGCAGCGGCTTCGAACCGGCGGCGACCCGGCAGGCGGGCCGGCATCTGGGCCTGGTGTCGATGCGGGACCGCGCGAACGGCGTCGGCGGAAGGCTCACCGTTGAATCGGCGCCCGGCAAGGGCACCACGATCGAGATGGAGGTGCCCGGTGGCTGACAACATCATCAGGGTGCTGCTGGTCGACGACCACCAGGTGGTCCGGCGCGGGCTGCGTACGTTCCTGGAGGTCCAGGACGACATAGAGGTGGTCGGCGAGGCGGCCGACGGCGCCGAGGGGGTGGCCAGGACCGAGGAGCTCCGCCCCGACGTCGTGCTGATGGACATCAAGATGCCGGGCACCGACGGTATCGAGGCGCTGCGCAGGCTGCGTGAGCTGGAGAACCCGGCCAAGGTCCTCATCGTCACCAGCTTCACCGAGCAGTGCACCGTGGTCCCCGCTCTGCGCGCCGGAGCCTCCGGTTACGTGTACAAGGACGTCGACCCGGACGCCCTGGCCGGCGCCATCCGCTCGGTGCACGCGGGCCACGTCCTGCTCCAGCCGGAGGTCGCCGGAGCCCTGCTAGCCCAGGAGGACTCGGGCAGCGGTACGGGCCGGGGGAGCACGCTCACCGAACGGGAACGGGAGGTGCTGGGCCTGATCGCCGACGGCCGCTCCAACCGCGAGATCGCGCGAGCGCTGGTCCTCTCCGAGAAGACCGTCAAGACACACGTCTCGAACATCCTGATGAAGCTGGATCTCTCGGACCGGACCCAGGCGGCCCTCTGGGCCGTCCGGCACGGAGCGGCGGGCTGACCGACGCCACGGTCGTACGTCGGCCGACCGGCCCACGGTCCTACCTCGCCGGACGGGCGCATCGAGCCCGTCCGGCGACAGCCGGAGCCCGCGCGGCCACCCGGCCAAGTCCTACCGTTCCCGCTCGCGCTCCTCCACATACGCGTTGTACGCGGCGACCTGCGCCCGCCGGGCGACCCGCTCCACCGGCCGCAGCGCCTCACCCCGGGCCGCGATCTCCGAAGCGCTCACCGCCCCGCCGTGCCCGTTCTCGTACGCCACCGAGATCAGCAGCGCCACCCGCTGCGCCAGTTCGAGCACCCGTACCGCCCGCGGCGGGTATCCCGGGGCCAGCACCTCGCGCCCCCGCTCCGCCCGCGCCCGGTACGCGTCCACCGCCGCCTCGGCCACCGGCCCCGAACCGGCCACATCCAACCGCGAGAGCACCGCCGTCGCGTCCCGCAACGCCTCGGCGAGCTCCCGCTCCGCCTCGCCCAGCGACGGCACATCGGCCGGCGGCGCCTCCCGTACAGGCAGACAACGCCACACCACCTCGACGTGCAGATCCCCTTCCGGCCCCACCTCACGCACCTCGGGAACCAGCCCGTACGGCGCACCGAAGGCCACCACCGCCTCCTCGGCCTCCAACGCCCGCGCGTTGAAGTCCGGCGGACCGCTCAGCCCCAGCGGATGCCCGGGCGCCGGCAACGCCACCCGAAAACCCGTCACCCCCAGACCCCGCAACCGCCCGAGCGCCAGCGTGAGCCCGACCGGCCCCACCTCGCCCGGCAGTCCCTCGACGCGGTGCACCGCGTCCTCCCCGACAATGGCGAGCACCGCCTCGTCCGGCGACACCAGTCCCGCCAGAAGCGCGTTTCCCCAAGCGGCCAACAGCCCTGAGCGTGGTTCCGAAAGCATGGGGCACAGCCTAGGGAACCGGCCAGGGGCCCGTCGTCACGCGGGCCCAGCGCCGGGAGCACTCGCGCGGTGGCGTAGATTTCCCTGGGAGCTGTGCCCACAGGCACCGACGATCTCGACACTGCATGGGGAGACAACGCGCCATGAGCGATGTACTGGAGCTGGTGGACGTATCCGTGGTCCGCGACGGACGCGCTCTGGTGGACGACGTCTCCTGGTCGGTCAAGGAGGGGGAGCGCTGGGTCATCCTCGGCCCGAACGGCGCGGGCAAGACCACCCTCCTCAACATCGCTTCCAGCTACCTCTTCCCGAGCACCGGCACCGCCAAGATCCTCGGTGAGCGGCTCGGCGGCGTCGGCACCGATGTCTTCGAGCTCCGCCCCCGCATCGGCATCGCGGGCGTCGCCATGGCCGAGAAGCTGCCCCGGCGCCAGACCGTGCTGCAGACCGTGCTCACCGCCGCGTACGGCATGACCGCCACCTGGCACGAGAACTACGAGGCCGTCGACGAGGAGCGCGCCCGCGCCTTTCTCGACCGGCTCGGCATGACCGAGTACCTCGACCGCAAGTTCGGCACCCTGTCCGAGGGCGAGCGCAAGCGCACCCTGATCGCCCGCGCCATGATGACCGACCCCGAACTGCTGCTCCTCGACGAGCCGGCGGCGGGACTCGACCTCGGCGGCCGCGAGGACCTGGTCCGCCGCCTCGGCCGACTGGCCCGCGACCCGTACGCCCCCTCCATGATCATGGTCACCCACCATGTCGAGGAGATCGCGCCCGGATTCACCCACGTCCTGATGATCCGCCAGGGCAAGGTGCTCGCCGCAGGCCCCATGGAGACCGAACTCAGCTCCCGCAACCTCTCCCTCTGCTTCGGACTCCCGCTCGTCGTCGAGCACAACAACGACCGCTACACGGCCCACGGACTGCCGCTCTCGTAGACGCGGCCGTACGGTCGCCGGGCACAACGGGCGCAGTGGCCCGCTTGCGCCCTGTCCGCGAGGGCGTTCGCGGTTCTACCATGACCACGTGGACATCGACGCGTGGGTGTGGTGGCTGATCGGCGCGGTGGGACTGGGCATCCCACTCGTCATGACTGCGATGCCCGAGTTCGGCATGTTCGCCGTCGGAGCGGTCGCCGCGGCAGTTGTCGCGGCACTCGGCGGCGGCATCGTGGCCCAGGTGCTGGTATTCGTCGGGGTCTCCGTGGCACTCATCGCCGTGGTCCGCCCGATCGCCGCCAGACACCGCGCCGACCGGCCCCAACTCGCCACCGGCATCGATGCGCTGAAGGGCCGTCAGGCCGTCGTCCTGGAACGGGTGGACGGCAGCGGCGGCCGGATCAAACTGGCCGGGGAGATCTGGTCCGCCCGCGCACTCGACGAGGGCCAGAGCTTCGATCCGGGCCAACAGGTCGATGTCGTCGACATCGACGGAGCCACGGCAGTCGTCATGTGACCGAACCACCCACAAGACAGAGCGAGTTCTGTCAGACTCGATGTCGATCATCATGAGATCGGGGCCGGCCCGACATCCGGCCCCTCCCGCGAACTCGACCTCGATCATCGCGATCCGTCGGCAACCGAAGGGCAACGAGGAACACGATGCAACCGATCATCATCGTCCTGATCATTCTGGTGGTGCTCGTCTTCATCGCCCTGATCAAGACGATCCAGGTCATCCCGCAGGCCAGCGCCGCCATCGTGGAGCGCTTCGGCCGCTACACCCGCACGCTCAACGCAGGCCTGAACATCGTCGTTCCATTCATCGACTCCATCCGTAACCGCATCGACCTCCGTGAACAGGTCGTGCCGTTCCCGCCCCAGCCGGTGATCACCCAGGACAACCTGGTCGTCAACATCGACACCGTCATCTACTACCAGGTGACCGACGCCCGGGCCGCGACCTACGAAGTCGCCAGCTACATCCAGGCGATCGAGCAGCTCACCGTCACCACCCTCCGCAACATCATCGGTGGCATGGACCTGGAGCGGACCCTGACCTCCCGCGAGGAGATCAACGCGGCCCTGCGCGGAGTCCTCGACGAGGCCACCGGCAAGTGGGGCATCCGGGTCAACCGCGTCGAGCTCAAGGCGATCGAACCGCCCACCTCCATCCAGGACTCGATGGAGAAGCAGATGCGCGCCGACCGTGACAAGCGCGCCGCGATCCTCCAGGCCGAAGGTACGCGCCAGTCCGCGATCCTCACCGCGGAGGGCGAGAAGCAGTCCGCGATCCTGCGCGCCGAGGGTGAGGCCAAGGCCTCGGCCCTGCGCGCCGAGGGCGAGGCCCAGGCGATCCGTACGGTCTTCGAGTCCATCCACGCCGGCGACCCGGACCAGAAGCTCCTCTCGTACCAGTACCTCCAGATGCTCCCGAAGATCGCCGAAGGCGACGCCAACAAGCTCTGGATCGTGCCCAGCGAGATCGGCGACGCCCTCAAGGGCCTCAGCGGCGCCTTCGGCAACCTCGGCAGCGGTGCCCCTGGGTTCGACACGGGCAAGGAACGCCGGGAACAGCCCCCGGTCGACTGACGCGTACACGCCCCGTGCATGATCAGTGCACCAAGCACCGATCACGCACGGGGGATTCGCAATGAACATCTGGGAGATGCTCGCCGTCTTCGTCGCGGGCATCAGCGCGGGCGCGATCAACACGATCGTCGGCTCGGGAACGCTGATCACCTTCCCCGTGCTGCTCGCCACCGGCCTGCCCCCGGTCACGGCCACCGTCTCCAACGCCCTCGGCCTGATCCCCGGTTCCGTCAGCGGCGCCATCGGCTACCGCAAGGAACTCGAAGGACAGGGCCGCCGGGTACGCAAGCTCGCCGTCGGCGCCCTCATCGGTGGCCTCACCGGCGCCACCCTCCTGCTGGCCCTGCCCTCCACGGCCTTCGAGACCATCGTGCCGATCCTGGTGGCCCTGGCCCTCGTTCTGGTCATCCTGCAACCACGCATCAGCAAAGCGGTCCAGCGCCGGCGCGAACACAGCGGCACCCACGCCCGCCCCGACGGCGGACCGCTCCTGTTCGTCGGACTGATGCTCGCCAGCGTCTACGGCGGCTACTTCACCGCCGCCCAGGGGATCATCTACCTCTCCCTGATGGGCATGCTGCTCGACGACACCATGCAGCGCCTCAACGCCGTCAAGAACGTCCTGGCCGCCGTCGTCAACAGCATTGCCGCGCTCTTCTTCCTCTTCGTCGCGGACTTCGACTGGACGGCCGTCGTACTGATCGCGGTCGGCTCCGCGCTGGGTGGGCAGATCGGCGCCAAGGTCGGTCGCCGCCTCAGCCCCACCGTCCTGCGCGTCCTCATCGTCGCGGTCGGCACGGTCGCCATCGTCCAGCTGCTGCTCCGCTGACACACGGAAGCCCGTCCCCCACGGAGACGGGCTTCACTACGACGAAACGCGCACGCCGACTACGCCGCGGCACGGTCCAGCCACTCCGGCAGCGCCGACCGCTCACCGGACCCCAGCGCCAGCAGCATCGCCTGCGCGGGAGACGGTACGAACGGCTGACGCAGCAGCGGCATCCCCGCCTGCTCCGGCGTCCGGGCCGCCTTGCGGTGATTGTCCTCGGCACAGGACGCCACCGTGTTGAGCCAGGTGTCCTGGCCCCCCTGGGCGCGCGGCACGACATGGTCGACGGTGCTCGCCCGCCGCCCGCAGTACGCGCACCGGTGCTGGTCCCGTATCAGCACACCCCTCCGGGACCACGGGGCATGTCTTCGGAACGGCACCCGTACGTACCGGCAGAGCCTGATCACCCGGGGCACCGGAATGTCCACGGCGGCGCCACGCATACGGAGATCGGGATGCGACTGCTCGACGACCGCCTTGTCCTGCAGAATCAGCACCACCGCACGATTCAGCGTCACCGTCGACAGCGGCTCGAAGCTCGCGTTCAGTACCAGCGTGTCCCGCATCTCGCCCACCTCCCGTGTGCCGCCCGCCCCCTGGCAGGCCCGGATCAACTCTGACCGGGCAGGCCGTGATGGACAACGCAATAAAAAAATGCCCTGCCCTGATCTCTCCAGGACCAGGGCAGGGCAAACAGCAGGGGAACTCTCGGCTGCACGGGATCCTAGGCGGGACCCGTGTACTCACCGATCAGCTGAGCACGGCCCAGCGTGTGGAAGCGCAGATTGAACCCGACGACCGCGGGCGACGCATCGCTGTCGACACCCAGCTTCTCGGTGTCGACCGCGTACACGGTGAACACGTAGCGGTGGTTCTCCCCGGTCGGCGGCGCGGCACCGCCGAACTCCTTCGACCCGTAGTCGTTACGGACCTGCACGGCACCGGCGGGCAGTCCCTCGAACCTCCCGCTGCCAGCACCGGCCGGCAGCTCGGTGACCGAGGCCGGGATGTCGAAGACCACCCAGTGCCAGAATCCGCTGCCGGTAGGAGCATCGGGGTCGAAGCAGGTCACGGCGAAACTCTTCGTCCGCTCCGGGAATCCCTCCCACCGCAGCTGCGGCGAGGTGTTCCCGGCCGCGAACACCTGAGCGTCCGCCAGTACGGCGCCGGGGGCGAGATCTTCGCTCACCACCGTGAACGACGGCACCTCCGGATGGAAGTCGTGCGGCAGCGGCGCCCTTTTCGGCTCGGTCACGTCAGCACCTCTCCTGATCGCTCTCCTGCTGTCAGCAGGCCTCCCACCGACCCTAGAGCCAGTTGCGCTGACTGCCGACCTGCGCCAGCCACTGATTGAGGTACGCCGCCCAGTCGGTCCCCTGGAAGTCGTTCAGCCCGACCTTGAACGCGCGGTACGAGTCGCTGCCCTCGCTGAAGAGCCCCGGCTTCTTGTCCATCTCCAGGACGACATCCATCTCACGGTCGTCCGCGACGAACGTCAGCTCCACCTGGTTCAGCCCGCGGTACTGCTGCGGCGGGAAGAACTCGATCTCCTGGTAGAACGGCAGCCGCTGACGCGTTCCGCGGATGTGACCGCGCTCCATGTCCGCGCTGCGGAAGCCGAAGCCGAGCTGCCCGAAGGCGTCGAGAATGGCCTGCTGCGCCGGCAGCGGGTGCACATTGATCTGGTCCAGGTCGCCCGAGTCCAGCGCCCGCGCGATCTCCAGCTCCGTGGTCACGCCGATGTGCATGCCGTGCAGATGCTGACCGGCGAACATCGTGATCGGCGTCTCCCACGGAATTTCGAGCCCGAAGGGTACGACGTGCACGGCACCGGCCCGCACCTCGAACGCGCCACCGAGCCGCAGCTTGGTGAACTCGATGTCCTGCTTGGTCTCCGTGTCCTGGCCCTCGACCTCGACCCGGGCCTGCAGACCCACGGAGAGTCCCTCGATCTGCTGATCCACGGAGCCGCCCTGGATCCGCACCTCGCCCTGGACGACCCCGCCCGGTACGACGTTGAGCTCGGAAAGCTCGGTCTCCACCGAAGCGCCACCGGCACCCATGCTCGCGAGCAGCCGCTTGAAGCCCATGTTTACTCCTCCTTGGTCCTGACCCCTACATACGTGCCACGACCGTAGTCGGTTCCCGGTACCCTCGACCGCCATGATCGAGGGCTTGGACCGTACGCCGCTGACACGCGACTTCTTCGACCGCCCCGTGCTGGACGTGGCACCCGACCTCCTGGGCCGGACCCTGGTGCGTGCCACACCGGACGGACCCATCGAGCTCCGCCTCACCGAGGTGGAGGCGTATGCCGGCGAGATCGATCCCGGATCGCACGCCTTCAGAGGCCGTACCGCACGCAACAGCGTCATGTTCGGACCGCCCGGCCATGCGTACGTCTACTTCACCTACGGAATGTGGCACTGCCTCAACCTGGTGTGCGGCCCCGAGGGCAGGGCGAGCGGGGTCCTGCTCCGGGCCGGCGACATCCGGGTCGGCGCCGAGCTCACTCGCAAACGTCGAAACTCGGCCCGTAATGACAAGGAACTGGCCAAAGGCCCGGCCCGCCTGGCCACCGCCCTCGATGTCGACCGCGCACTGAACGGCACCGACGCCATCGCCCACCCCGGCGCCTCGCTGTCCGTACTGCACGGCACCCCACCACCGCGTGACCAGGTACGCAACGGCCCGCGCACCGGAGTGGGCGGCGACGGAGCCACACATCCCTGGCGCTTCTGGATCGACGGGGACCCCACGGTGAGCCCGTACAGGGCTCATGTTCCGCGCCGCCGCGCAACTTGACTCGCCCTTGAGGGCCACCTAATGTAGCCCGAGCCGCTTGAAACGGGTACCGCTGTCGGTACGGTCCATCGGACCGCATCCGAGCAACCCGGAGCAGCCAACCACTACCTACGAAATCACCCTGGCGGGTGCGGATTCGGCATGCCGTAATTCAATCCCTCCGACTCGATTATGAGTCGCCAAGGAAATCGGTTAATGTAGTGGACATGCCGAAAGGCAAGGCCCCTCCAAGGCCACCGGAATTCAAATTCGAACCGGAAACGGAACGAAAAAGAGTCTGGTAAGGTTGGAATCGCTGGAAAGGGAAACGCGAAAGCGAAGAACTGGAAGGCGGTGCAGGACCCGCTTCGACCGGGAAATCGGACACGAAAGAGTCTGATAGAGTCGGAAACGCAAGACCGAAGGGAAAAGCCCGGAGGAAAGCCCGAGAGGGTGAGTACAAAGGAAGCGTCCGTTCCTTGAGAACTCAACAGCGTGCCAAAAGTCAACGCCAGATATGTTGATACCCCGGCCTGCTTCGGCAGGTTGGAGGTTCCTTTGAAAGTCCCGCGGGGTCACTGACCCGGTGGGCAATTTACACAGCGAGGACGCTGTGAACGACCGGTCTTATTCCGTCCGGTCGTTCCGCTCTCGTGTTGTGTTGTCCCGATCACGGGAAAACATTCACGGAGAGTTTGATCCTGGCTCAGGACGAACGCTGGCGGCGTGCTTAA
>NZ_JBEXPH010000053.1:0-45662 GCF_040611955.1 Streptomyces sp. NPDC006510
CCATGGTTAGCGGCGGCCGGGGCGGGGGTCAATGATGTGACGTACTACCCGAATACGGAGCAATGTCCGAAATGAGAGGTTCTATATCGATTTCATGCCGCTCGGGCGGCCCTGTTCCTACTATCCGCCCTAGGATGTGACGTGGCCCCTATGGGTGGCATCACATTCACAGGGCCATTTCGAGGGCATTCGAGGACATCCGAGCCCGGTTCGCCGTCGGGCCACCACGGGCGCTCGCACCCACCGCTCGCCACCCGCGCCACCTGATCGACCGGCCGCCCACCCGCCCCCGTACGCCCAGGCTGTCGGCGCCCACCCGCACGACTCGGCGCCCTTCCGCTAGCGTCCCGATCCATGCCGGACATCCGCCACTCCCCCGAGGCGCCCACCCGCACCCAGGCAATGGCTCCCGGGGAGCGCATCGACGCACACCGCCACGACGACCATCAGGTCGTCTACGCGGGCTCCGGTGTCCTCGCGGTCACCACCGACGCGGGCACCTGGTTCGCCCCCGGCACCCGGGCCATCTGGGTTCCCGCCGGCTGCGTCCATGCCCACCGCGCCCATGGGCACCTCGCCCTGCACCTGCTGGGCCTGCCCGCCGACACCAATCCCCTCGGCCTCGATGCCCCGACCGTGCTCGCCGTCGACCCCCTGCTGCGCGGACTGATCCTCGCCTGCACCCGGAGCCCCCACGACGACACACCGGAGCGGCGGCGCCTGCGCGCGGTGCTCCTCGACCGACTGCGCGCCTCGCCCCAGCAGCCCGTACAACTGCCCGCCCCCACCGATCCCCGCCTCAGAGCCGTCTGCGACGCCCTGCACCGCGACCCCGCGGACCCGCGCACGCTGGACGCCCTGGCGAGCACGGCGGGAGCCGGAGAGCGCACCCTCAGCCGCCTCTTCCGCCGCGAGCTGGGCATGACGTTCCCGCAGTGGCGCACCCAGCTACGCCTCTACCACGCCCTTCGCATGCTGGCCGACGACGTACCGGTGACGACGGTCGCCCACCACTGCGGCTGGTCGTCCACCAGCGCCTTCATCGACGTCTTCCGCCGCGCCTTCGGCCACACCCCGGGGACCCACAACCGTCGCCCCTGACCGCCCTGTGCCGTACCGGCGAACTCTGAGCGTGCACCATCCCCATTCGATCAACAAGCAGTAGCCCGGTAGCGCGAGTTGACCACCACCGAAGCGGGCGGAAGCACACGGCACCCGACGACGTCGCACGGCGGAATTTCGGTAATGGTTGGCAGATTATCGGAAGCGCGACAAGCCACCCGGCGATGACCCTGATGCCATGCCAAGGAATAGATCAATCGTTCTACTTTCGGTCGGGCATGCGTGCGTGGATGTCTATCAGGGCGCCGTGGCGTCGCTCGTCCCGTTCTTCGTCGCCGAGCGCGCCTACACCTACGCAGCGGCCTCGGGCATCGTGCTCGCCGCATCGCTGCTGTCCTCGGTGGCCCAACCGGCGTTCGGTGCGCTCACCGACCGGCGGGCCATACCCTGGCTGCTGCCCGTGAGCACGGTCCTGGGCGGGCTCGGGGTCGCGTTGAGCGGCCTCAGCGGTTCGTATGCGCTGACGCTGCTGTTCGTGGCGGTGTCCGGTATCGGGGTCGCCGCCTACCACCCCGAATCCGCCCGCGTCGCACGGCTCGCCGGCCAAGGCAGCCACAGCGCGATGGGGTGGTTCTCCTTCGGCGGCAACGTCGGCTTCGCGGTCGCACCCCTCCTGGTCACCGCCGTCGTGGCCACCGGCGGGCTGCGGTTCTCACCGCTGCTCGTGGTACCAGCCGTCGTCGGCAGTGTGTTGTGTCTGCCCGTCCTGCGCGCACTGGAGAGGACGAGATCCTCCGGCCCCGGGGCCGGGACCGGGGCCGCGACGGGCAGCGACGACAAGGTCTCGTTCGTGAAGCTGTCGCTCGCCGTGGTCTGCCGGTCGATCGCCTTCATCGGCCTGAGCACGTTCATCTCGTTCTACGCCCGGCAGCGCACGGGAGGCGGTACGACGGCGGGCTCGGCCGCGCTCTTCGTCCTCTACCTCGGCGGCGCGGCGGGCACCGTGCTGGGCAGCCGTCTGGCCAACCGGTGGGAGCGGGTCGCGGTGGTGCGCATGTCGTATCTGATCACGGTCGGCGCCGTGGCCGGGACCGTCTTCGCGCCCGGCCCGGTGATCTACTTGTTCATCGCCCTGACCTCCGTCGGCCTGTACGCCCCGTTCTCGCTTCAAGTCACCCTGGCCCAGGACTACTTGCCCTCACGCGTCGGCACCGCCGGCGGGATCACCCTCGGTCTGACCGTCAGCATCGGCGGCCTGGTCAGCCCGCTCATCGGCAGCATCGCCGACGCCACCTCCCTGCAGACGGCCCTCACCCCGCTGATCCTGATGCCCGCCCTGAGCTGGCTCCTGTTCCGCACCCTGCCCGAACCGGCCACGCCGAAGCACCTCGGCGCCCCAGTACCGGTCGCGGCACCCGCCCCGGGCGGCCCACTTGAGTGATCAAAGTAGCGAGGGGTTACCATATGAGCGCCGCCTAGCTCGAAAGATAAACCTGTGACTGTCAATGACGACTCGTTCACCAGCTGGAAGAACCGCGAGGAGATCGCGGAGTCGATGATCCCGGTCATCGGGAAACTGCACCGGGAGCGGGACGTAACGGTCCTGCTCCACAGCCGCTCCTTGGTGAACAAGTCGGTGGTCAGCATCCTCAAGACCCACCGATTCGCCCGCCAGATCGCCGGTGAGGAACTCTCGGTCACCGACACGCTGCCGTTCCTCCAGGCCCTCACGACGCTCGACCTCGGCCCTTCGCAGATCGACATCGGCATGCTCGCCGCGACCTACGCGGCCGACGAGCGCGGTCTCTCGGTGGAGGAGTTCACCGCCGAGGCCGTCGCCGGCGCCACGGGTGCCAACAAGATCGAGCGCGGTGACGGACGCGACGTCGTCCTGTACGGCTTCGGCCGCATCGGCCGTCTCGTCGCCCGCCTGCTCATCGAGAAGGCCGGCTCCGGCAACGGACTGCGGCTGCGCGCCATCGTCGTCCGTCGGGGCGGCGACCAGGACATCGTCAAGCGAGCCTCGCTGCTGCGCCGCGACTCGATCCACGGCCAGTTCCAGGGCACGATCACCGTCGACGAGGCGAAGAACACAATCGTCGCCAACGGCAACGAGATCAAGGTGATCTACGCCAACGATCCGTCCGAGGTCGACTACACGGCGTACGGCATCAAGGACGCCATCCTCATCGACAACACCGGCAAGTGGCGCGACCGCGAGGGGCTGTCGAAGCACCTGCGCCCCGGCATCGACAAGGTCGTCCTGACCGCGCCGGGCAAGGGCGACGTCCCCAACATCGTGCACGGCGTCAACCACGGCACGATCAAGCCGGACGAGCAGATCCTGTCCTGCGCGTCCTGCACCACCAACGCGATCGTGCCCCCGCTGAAGGCGATGGCGGACGAGTACGGCGTCCTGCGTGGCCACGTGGAGACCGTCCACTCGTTCACCAACGACCAGAACCTGCTGGACAATTACCACAAGGCCGACCGCCGTGGCCGTTCCGCGCCGCTGAACATGGTCATCACCGAGACCGGTGCCGCGTCCGCCGTCGCCAAGGCACTGCCCGAGCTCAAGGCGCCGATCACCGGCAGCTCGATCCGTGTCCCGGTGCCGGATGTCTCGATCGCGATCCTCAGCCTGCGGCTCGGGCGCGAGACGACCCGCGACGAGGTCCTCGACTACCTCCGCAACGTGTCGCTGACCTCGCCGCTCAAGCGCCAGATCGACTTCACCACCGCCCCCGACGCGGTGTCGAGCGACTTCATGGGCTCGCGCCACGCCTCGATCGTCGACGCCGGTGCCACCAAGGTCGACGGCGACAACGCGATCCTCTACCTCTGGTACGACAACGAGTTCGGCTACTCGTGCCAGGTCATCCGCGTCGTCCAGCACGTCTCCGGCGTGGAGTACCCGACCTATCCGGCCCCGGCGGTCTGATTCCGGCGGACTCCCCCTCACCCCGGCCGGTCCACCCGCCCCGGGAAGAGGATCATCCAGACGCACCGTGACGGGCGCCTGATGGGCAGATGCCCGTCAGGCGCCCGTCGCGTTGACCGTGCCCACCGCGCTCTCCAATTCGGCCACAGCGAGGCAGACTTGATCCGCGAGTGACGGAACCGTCGCTCGCGGTCGGGCGACGCGCGGGGGAACGTTGAGCGTGTTCAGCGAAGGGAACGACGCCTCCCGGCGAGGAGGTGCAATCGATCCGTACACCGACGGCGTGGCGATCGTCCTCGGCGACGCCCAAGTCGAGCCGCGAGCGGGCCTGGCCTCCGAGGTCGGGCCCGAGCATCTCCGCCTGGGGCCGACCAGGCCGTCCGAGGACGCCGACGAACTGCCGCTGCGGCACGACAGGCCCTTCTGGCGGCGGTGCCGGGCCACTGAGCCGGCGTTCCACGCGGTACGGGGTGCGCGCTGGTCTTCGACGCCTGCCCGGCCCAACGCGGTTGGCCGCGATCGGACATGAGCGGGCCCGGTCCGGACCGGATGGTCCTGGGCCGGGCCGGGTTCGTCCGCCGGTCAGTCGAACGAGGCGGCGAACATACCGGGCTTGTAGGAACCGCCCTGCTGGTGCACGATCACGGCGAGCCGGTTGGCCGCGTTGATCAGGGCGACCAGGGCGACCAGCGCGGCGATCTGGTCGTCGTCGTAGTGCTTGCGCACCTGGCCCCAGGTCTCGTCGGACACACCCTGGTGGGCGTCCGCGAGCCGGGTGCCCTCTTCGGCGAGCGCCAGGGCGGCCCGTTCGGCCTCGGTGAACACGGTGGACTCCCGCCAGGCGGCGACCAGGTTGAGCCGGACCGCGGTTTCACCGGCGGCTGCCGCCTCCTTGGTATGCATGTCGATGCACCAGCCGCAGCCGTTGATCTGGCTGGCGCGCAGCGACACCAACTCCTGTGTGGAATGCGGCAGCGGCGACTGCTGGATCACCAGGCCGGCATTGGCGAAGCGCTTGGCGAACTTGGCGGCGATCTCGTTCTCGAACAGGTTGAATCGGGTGTTCATCACTTCGTCCTCACTCGTGGTGTTGCGCTGGACGAACACGAGACGCCGACGGCCCGCTCCTTGTGACGGGGCTGCCGTGTGACGTACGCCACCGCTCATGGATGTCACAGAACCGGGGGGACCGGCGTCCTGTGCGCGTGGGACCGTCGGGAACGAACAGTCAGGAGCAGCCGGTGAAGAGCGAGCAGAGCGGGCGCACAGAGGCCACGGCCGGGCAACTCGCGGGTGACGGCCGTGTGGACCCCGCCACCGAGGCGTTCGTCGCCCATCGCAATCTGCTGTTCACCGTCGCGTACGAGATGCTCGGCTCGGCCGCCGACGCCGAGGACGTGCTCCAGGAGACCTGGCTGCGGTGGGCGGGGGTCGATCTCGGCACGGTGGAGAACCAGCGTGCCTTCCTGGTCCGGATCACCACACGCCAGGCGCTGAGCCGACTGCGTACGCTCGGCCGCCGCAAGGAGTCCTACGTCGGGCCCTGGCTGCCCGAGCCGCTGCTCACCGCACCCGACGTGGCCGAGGACGTCGAGCTGGCGGACAGCGTCTCGATGGCGATGCTGCTGGTGCTGGAGACGCTCGCGCCGACCGAGCGGGCGGTGTTCGTACTGCGCGAGGTGTTCGACGTCGAGTACGACGAGATCGCCGCGGCCGTCGACAAGAGCCCGGCCGCGGTCCGGCAGATCGCGCACCGGGCGCGGGCACACGTCGCGGCGCGCCGACCGCGCGGGGTCGTTTCCCCGACCGAGACCCGGGACGCACTCGACGCGTTCCGCCGGGCGACCGAAACGGGCGATCTCCAGGGCCTGCTCGACATCCTCGCGCCGGACGTCGTCCTCATGGGCGACGGCGGCGGAATCAAGCAGGCCGTCCTGCGGCCCGTCGTGGGGGCCGACAAGGTGGCCCGCCTGCTTGCCGCCGGGCTGGGCAGGCTCACCGAAGTGTCGCTGCGGCCCGCCCAGGTCAATGCCTACCCGGCGCTGATCTTCCGGCTCGACGGCGCGATCGACACCGTCGTGGCGGTGCGCATCGACGACGGCCTCATCTCCGCGCTCTACGCCGTGCGCAATCCCGAGAAGCTGTCGCACATGGAGCGGGAGACCACCCTGCGCCGCTGAACCCGGAACTCCTCGGCGGCGCACACGGTGCCGGCCTCCGCCGCCGGGTCACCGACCGGCGGTCACTGCTCGGGCCGTGCCACGCGGATCAGGGTCTGCTGCCCGTTCGCGACGAGCTTGCGCTGCTCGTCCTGGATCCCGAACACCTCCAGCCGGCACACGGTCAGGGTGCGCCCCGGCTTCAGGACGATTCCGACTGCCTCGATGTGGTCGCCGACGGCGGGCGCGAGGAGGTTGATTTGCACTCACGCTGAGGACCTCGGTGTTCTCGGGGAACAGTGTGAACGCGGCGTAGCCGTCGGCGCTGCTCGCGATCGCGCTGGTGGCACCGGCGTGGAAGTAGCCGTGCTGCTGGGTGACTTCGGGGCGGCTCGGGAGCACGATGTATACGCGGCCCGCCGCGATCTCGGTCAACCGCGCGCCGAGGCGGGCCATCAGCCCCTGTCGATCGAAACCGGCCCGGATGCGGGCCTGCACTTCGGGGCTCGCCGGGTCCTGCCGCGTCTGGTCCTCCATGTGCTCTCCTGCGGTGGATGCAGCGAGGTGGTGTGGTTCCTTCAGCCGATCAGGCGTTCCGCCAGCAGGAACCCGCCGATGACGATCATCATGACACCGGAGGCGCGGCTGACCACCCGGGCAGCCGCGGGCCGGGTCTTGAGGACGGTGCGGGCCAGGACGCCGACGGTGAGGTAGACGGCGGCGCAGGCGGTCATGTGGAGCGTGCCGAGCAGCCCGGTCTGCGCGGCGACCGGCCAGCCGCCCGCGGAGTCGATGAACTGCGGGAACAGCGAGAAGTACAGCAACAGCGCCTTGGGGTTGAGTCCGCTGATCCCGGCTCCCCTGAGCATGATCTGCGCGCGGGAGGACCCGATGGCCTCCTCGGAGGACGTCAATGTGGCCGGCTGCCGCAACACACCCCAGCCGAGCCACACCAAGTACCCGGCCCCGGCGACGGTCAGTGCGGTGAGCAGGGTTGCCGAGCTCGCCACGATCACCACCAGGCCCGCGACGGCGAGCAGTGTGTAGCCCGCGTATCCGGCTATCAGCCCGGCGACCGCCGGAACGACCGACCGGTCCCGGAGGCCCGCCGAGATCGCGTAGGCCCAGTCCGCGCCCGGGGTGAAAACCAATAGAAGATCTACGGCCAGGAATGCCGCCAGTGTGGTCGTGCTCATGGGTCGGTCCCTCTCACGTTCTTTGTTACGTGAGGAAGGCTAGGCCGGATCAGCCCGAAGGTGTTCCCGGATTTGTCTCGTGATCGCGAGTTCTGGGGGAGAATCTTCTCCATGGATGCCTTGGACCGTAAGATTCTTGCCGAGCTCCAGCTGGATGGCCGCCTCACGGTCACAGAGCTGGCCGCCCGGGTACAGCTGAGCGTCTCGCCCTGCCACCGTCGCCTGCGCGACCTCGAACGCGAGGGCGCGATCCGCGGCTACCGAGCGGTGGTGGACCCGGCCGCCGTGGGCCTGGAGTTCGAAGCCCTCGTCTTCGCCACCCTGCGCTGGGAGGACCCCGATACCGTCACCACCTTCGAAGAAGCGGTGACCGCAGTCCCGCACGTACTCCAGGCCCAGCGGCTGTTCGGCGAACCCGACTACCTCCTGCGCGTCGCCACCACCGACCTGGCCGCCTTCCAGCAGCTCTACGACGAGCAGCTCGCACGACTGCCCGGGGTCCAGCGTCTGACCTCAACGCTGGTCATGAAGCACGTGGTCGACGACCGCCCCCTCCCCGGATAGCGGAGCCGCCGAAGCCACCCGGAGCTTGATCGGGCCGGAGCCGTGTCCGCCTCAACGGCTGCCTCGGCAACGCCTTGAACTGCCGCCGATCAGCAGACCCGGCCCCGGTACGCACACCGGACAGCACGAAGGCCACTCGGCGCCCGCCGCCTATGTCCTGGCCCGCTCCGTCCGGCGCGCCGCCGGACGGCTCACCGGGTACTTCGCGATGGGGCTGGCATCCCGGTCCAGACGATCGTGATCACCCTCATCGTGATCAAGCTGTCCTGTCCATCTTCGTGATCGACTGGGTGACGGGCTGGTGGGACAACCACAGCACGCTCCTGGTCTTCCGCGGACCCGAAGCTGGTCTCCATCGGCGCTGACCCGGCGGGCTACAAGCTCCGGGCCGACTCCCCCGCGCGGGCGCGCGGCGCGACGGTGGCGCAGGGCATCAAGGACTACTTCGGCAACCCCGTCCCGGCCACCGCTCCCGACCGGTGCTTCCACCAGTTCACCGGAGCTCCGTACCGCCCGGCCGTCATCACCTCGTACCCCACGCTCGGCAACAGCCACGCCTACCGGATGGCCGACGGTGACACCTCGACCGCTTGGAGCAGCGCGGCCGCCGGGATCGCCTTCCCCGGCACCATCAATGTGGACTTCCGGCAGCCCACCAGCATCGGCACCGTCACCCTGCACACCGCCTTCGCCACCGGCCAGGGCATCAAGCGGTTCGACGTGCAGACCTGGAACGGCTCGGCCTGGGTGCCCCGGGCCGCCGGGCAGCAACTGGCCTGGTCGGGCTACACCTCGACCGTCGAGCAGCGCACGATCACCCTGCCCCAGCGGGTCACGACCGAGCGCCCGCGTCCGACGGTCCGTGACGCCCACCTCCAGTGGGGCAACTTCGCGGTCTACGAGATCCAGGCCGCCTGACCGGTCCCGATCCACCGGCCGGACCCGAGTACCGTGAAACGGAAAGAGCCCTGACGGCCTCCCGGTCGCGCAGCCGCGCGTAATTCCGGGAGGCCGTCAGGGCCGGTCACGCGAGATGCTCGACGACGCCACCGACCACGACGGTCTCCGCCACGGTGCCGGGGATGTCCTCGGGTGCGGCGCGCAGGATGTCACGGGAGAGGACCACGAAGTCGGCTTCCTTGCCGACGGTGAGTGAACCGCGTTCGTTCTCAAGGAAGTTGGCGTACGCCGAACCCATCGTGTACCCGTGGACCGCGGCCTCCACGCTGATCGTCTCCTGCGGCATCCAGGGCTCGCCACCGCCCAGCGGGCGCCGGGTGACGGCGGTGTGGATGCCGATCATCGGGTCCATCTCGGCCACGTTCCAGTCGCTGGAGAGCGCGAGCACGGCGCCGGCCGTGTGCAGGCTGCGCATGGGCCATGCCTTGTGCCAGCGCTCGGCTCCGACGTTCTCCGCCCAGTCCTTGCCGGGGCCGGCGACCTCCGGGGCGCAGTGGCGGGGCTGCATGCACGCGACCACGCCCAGCTCGGCGAAGCGCGGGGTGTCCTCGGGGTCGAGGCACTCGACGTGGACGACCTGGTGGCGGGCGTCCCTCGCCCCGTTGACCGCGCGGGCGTGTTCGACGGCGTCGAGCACGGTCCGGATGCCCCGGTCACCGGTCGCGTGGACGAAGCACTGGAAGCCGCGGGCGTCCAGCTTCGTCAGCAGCTCGGCGAACTCCTCGGGCGGGTAGAAGGTGTCGCCCCGGTGGTGGCGGCAGCCCGCGTAGGGTTCCAGGAGGGCCGCGGTACGCGGCTCGACGACGTCGTCGATGTAGAGCTTGAGCGGTCCGACCCGGATCCGGTCGTCGTCGTAGCGTGCGGCGGCGGCGAAGTCGTCGAGGTCGGCGTCCGTGGTGCCGCGCGGGTGGAAGAGGGCGGCGACGATCCGGGACTTGAGCCGGCCCTCGGCGCGTGCGCGTTCGAAGAGGGGGAGGTCGTCGAGCGAGTTCTGGGGTTCGACCACCGTGGTGATGCCGAAGCCGATGGCGTCGTCCAGGGACTTGGCGAGCCGCCCGTACTGCCGGTCGGGCGAGGCCCACGGCAGACCCAGCTGTTGCAGGGCGCGGTGGCCGTCGCGGGAGAGGCCCTTGACCGCGAAGTCCTTGATGAATCCGGTGGGTTCACCCGTGGCCGGGTCGGTGGCGGCTTCACCGAAGGGCAGGTGGATGCGGTCGCGGTCGATGCCGAGACGGCGCAGGCCCGCGGTGTTGACCCAGGCGGTGTGTACGTCGTAGCTGAGCATGAAGGCCGGTACTTCGCCCGTGGCCGGGTCGAGGTCGGCGGCGGCAGGCATCCGGCCGTCCGGGATGGCCGAGTAGTCGAAGGCTTCCGCCTCGATCCACTCGGCGTCGGGGTTGGCCGTGTGCCAGGCACGGATGCGGGCGTGGACCTCGTCGAGGGTACGGGCACCGGAGAGCTGGACGCAGGCGTCGTCCGAGCCGAGCCGGACATGGTTGTGGGCGTCGATGAACCCGGGGAGTACGAGTTTGCCCTCGGCGTCGATCACCCGTGTACCGGGCCCCGTCCACCCGTTCGCGTCCTCGTCGGAGCCGAGCCAGGCGATGCGGCCGTCGATCACCGCCATGGCCTGTGCCTCGGGAAACGCCGGGTCGACAGTGTGGACGCGCGCGTTGCGCAGGACGAGGTGGGCGGGGCGGGCGGTGCTGGCCATGTGAGGTGACTCCTTGTGGTGCGGTGGCGCGGTCGGTCGGTGGTGCGGGCGCCCGGTGGTTCGGGCGGGGCGCGGCCGCCGGTCAGGAAGGGGCGGTGTGCGGTGCGACGGTCCGCCGGGCGAGCGCCCAGTAGACGAGCCCCGAGACGACGGAGCCGAGCAGGGTCAGGTCGGCGCCGCCCAGCGGTGCGACCAGCGGGCCCGTCCACAGCTCGGAGTCGCAAGTGACCGCGGCGAAGACCATGCCGGCAAGCAGCGCGGTCATGCCGGCGGGGTGGTAGCCGGACCGGTACCAGTAGGCACCGTCCGGTCCGGCGTGCAGTGCCGGTGCGTCGTAGTGGCAGCGGCGCATCAGCATGTCCGCGAGGAACACACCGCCCCAGGGTGCGAACACGATGATCAGCAGGGAGAGGAAGGACAGCAGTGAGCTGGTGAAATCGGTGAAGAAGAGCGCGCACAACGAACCCGCCGCGGTGACGGCCGCGCTGATGATGATGGCCTTGGAGCGGCTCCAGGGGACGCCGAGCACCTGGAGGTTCAGGCTCGACGAGTAGAGCGTGACGATCGAGTTGGTGACCGAGCCGCCGAGCACCAGAGCGAGGAAGAGCGGCTGGAACCAGCCCGGCAGAAGCTTCTCCGTTCCCGCCACGGCGTCGGTCATGTCCGTCTGCGTGGCGGCGGCCACCCCGGCCACGCCCAGAGCGACCGAGGAGACGAAGCCACCGAGGGCCCCGTACCAGGTGAGCGAGCGCATCGAGGTCGTCTCCGGGAGGTAGCGCGTGTAGTCGGCGGGCATCGGAACGTACGAGAACGGCCCGGCCAGCATCACGACGAAGGCCAGACTCCACCCGGACGCCCCTGGGTGGACCGCCCCGCTGCCCGTGTCGGCGCCCGGCAGCAGGAACACGAGGAGGGCGGCGAACCCGACGGCGAGGACGTACGCGATCCAGCGCTCGGCGAACTGGACGGTGGCATGGCCCCAGAGCGCGACGAGGAAGGTCAGCGCAAGGGTGATCAGCAGGGCGAGGGCCCGCCCGGTGCGGCCGGACGCCCATCCCAGATCGGCGAAGAACGCTTCGAGGGCGAGCGTGCCGACGACCGTGTTGAGGATCGTGTAACCGATGCTGACCACCCAGTTGAGCATGCCGGCGGGCCAGTTGCCGCGTACGCCGAACGGGGCCCGGGAGATCACCAGGGTGGCGGTGCCGGTGCGCACGCCGCTCAGTCCGGCGGCGCTGATGGCGAAGAACGCCAGTCCGCCGATGACGACGACACCGGTCGCCTGCCAGAAGGAGAGCCCGAAGGCGACGGCCAGGGCGCCGTTGATGACGTAGGTGAAGGTGAGGTTGGACCCGAACCAGAGCCAGAACAGATCCTTCGCGCTGCCGTGGCGGTCCTCGTCGGGAATCGGGTCGATGCCGTGCGTCTCGACCTGGAAGACCTGGTCGGTGGCGCCCGTCCCGCCGGGCGCCCTGGCGGTCGTCTCCTGCTGCGTCATGCGGCCTGCCCCTCATCCGTGCGTGCTCCGGGAGCCCCGGAGCACACTTTGAATGCCGTTCTAAAAGTTAGAACGGCATTCAAGATGTGTTCTCGGGGGCCCGTCAAGACCTCTGCCGAAATCGGCGGGCTGCCCGGCCACCGTGTGGTCGCGGGTGGGCAGGGGTGTGCCGCCCACGATGAGCACGGTGTGCTGGGCGAACCGCCTGCAGGGCCGGCGTGCGAGCATCGGGCCGAGGCGGCGCTCAGAGAACGGGGCCGTCCAGGACGGCCCAGACGCCGTGATCACACCGGCCCCGACCGAGATCGCTGTACGGGGTGGTGCCGCTCACTGGGCAGGTCACGGCTACCGGGGGTCCGGCACCGGTCCGGGCAGGCCCAGCTGTCCACATACGGCTGCCACGAACGCGGCGGCAGCAGGAGCCGTCGGCCCCGTCCGGCCGCCGCGCTGGTGGGCAATGGCCGCGGCTACGACCGCATTGTCCCCGCGACGGGCCAGGTACCAACGGCCGCCGTCGACCTTGGAACACAGCTGCCCGTCATCGGCGAATCGCAAGGCACGGCAGGCGTTGAGGACGGCATACGTTGGGCCGGCGTGGTCCAGCGCCCACCGCAGCTCGCTGCCGATCGCGGCGCCGACACGGTCGGCGGGAACCGGGCCGAAGACCTCGAAGGCCGGAGGACCACAGACGGCGAGCGCATGCTCTCGGCTCACGGCACAGTGCAGGACCAGGTCCGGATCGCCGGCGTGGCCGGACCCGGGGATGATGACGGTCTCGGTCGCGCTGGTGCGGATGTGGACCTCGAACGGGCAGGAACCGAGGCTCGCCGCAGTCGCGGCGGTGATGACGCTCATCTCCAGCCCCGTGCCGGGACACCGCGCCGCGGTCCGCGCCACCAGCTCACCCATGGCCTGTTGGGCAGCCTTGGTGCCGGATTCGGTGGCGACGGCCAGCACATCCACGTCACTGCGGTCGGCACGGAACTCCCCCAGCACAGCCGAGCCATGCAGGTAGACGCCGACCAGGTCGGGCCGCGCTCCGGCGAGGGCTGCCGAGACGTCAGCCACGTAACGGACGACGTCGGAGGGCGCGGGGGTGTCATCAACCACGGACCCGAGCATAGTGGCGGCTCACCCGACTCCGTTCGCGTCACGGAGGTCGTGGGTTCGCCGCGTGAGCGAGAAACAGGCCGTCACTGCCGCGTCCACGTACTCACCTGGCGCCAAGGCGGGTAAGGGCGACCTGCCGGCCGTCCGACGCGAAGGCGAGTGGCGAGCGCAGCGGGTCGTGCCTGTCTCCGCAGGAGACGATGTGTACCCGGTGTACGTGGACGCCGAGGCAGGCAAGGCGGACGAGAGAGCGTCTCCCCCTCAAGGGCCGCCTTCGGATCCTCCCGGCTGAGGGAGTCGGCTTGCAGGAATCCGACCGACACGGCGCCCAATTCCTTCCCGGTGCGGCCGCCCCTTAAGGTCGTCACCGGGTTCACGGAAGAGGAGGGGCGGCGTGGCAGCGACGGCGCGACGGCGTGACGGGCACCTGGCCCGGGAACGCATGCTGGAGGAGGCGATGGCGGCCATCGCCGAGGACGGCCTGGCCGCACTGACCATGTCGGCACTCGCCAAACGCCTCGGCACCAGCGGCGGTCACATCCTCTACTACTTCGGCAGCAAGGACCGTCTGCTCCTGGAGGTGCTGGGCTGGAGCGAGAGCGCGCTCGCCGAGGAGCGCCGGGCGCTGCTGGCCGGCCGGTCCGGTGCAGAACGCAAGCTCGGCCTGTTCGTCGAGCTGTACCTCCCCCGTGGGCCGCGCGATCCGCGCTGGACCCTGTGGATCGAACTGTGGGCGCGCACCGCGTCGAACGAGCCGCTGCGACAGGCCCAGGCCGAGATCGACCGCGGCTGGCAGGAGGACCTCGAATCGCTCCTCGCCAAGGGCGTGCGGCAGGGGCGCTTCGCCGCGGACCTCGACACGGAGGCGCGCGCCTCCGAACTCCTCGCCCTGCTCGACGGGTTGAGTACGCGTGTGGTCCTCGGTCAGCGAGGTGCGGACCGGGCGAGTGCGCTGCGTATGGCGCTGTCGGCGACCGAGCGGCTGGTGGAGCGGGCCTGAGCCCGCCGGGACCACCGCCACGGGCCCGCCGCCCCTCGGCTCGGCCCCTGAGAACTGGGATACGGTTGGTGCGCAACACGGCGTGAAGGGGGCCGCATTGACGCGGGTCGCGATTGTCGGTGGCGGGATCGGCGGCCTGGGCGCGGCGTTGTTCCTGGCACGTCGGGGTCATCCGGTGACCGTGTTCGAGCGGGACGACCACCGGCCGGGACGCGACCTCGACCGGGACTTCTTCGACTGGCACCGTCCCGGTGTGCCGCAGGCGGTCCAGCCGCACGGCCTCCTGGCTCCGGTGCGGACCGTACTGCGCGCGGAGGCTCTGGACGTGTACCGCGCGATGCTGCGCATGGGGGCCCGCGAACGCAACGAACTCGACTGGTTCGACGAGCGTCCACCCGCCCGCCCGGGGGACGAAGATCTGGTGACGGTCGAGACCCGGCGCATCGTGCTGGAGGCCGCGCTGCACGATGCGGTGCACCGCGATCCGGGCATCGACGTGCGGCTCGGGGAGCCCGTCGAGCGGCTCCTCGTCGACCGGCGCGGTGACATCCCGCGGGTCACGGGGGTGCGGTCCGGATCGGCGACGCACGACGCGGATCTGGTGCTCGATGCCGGCGGGCGCCGGTCCCCGGTGCCCCGGTGGCTCGCCGAGGCAGGCTGCCGGGACGCCGTCGTGGAGCACCACCGGGCCGGAATCGCGTACTTCTGCCGCTGGTACCGGCTTCGGCCCGACGGGCCGCGCAATCCCGGACGTGTCAAGGCGGGTTCGGTCTCGGCTTTCGCCGTCGGCGGGGTGTTCCCGTCGGACAACGGCATCTTCGCGGCGTCCCTGACGGTGTCCACCGCCGATCCCACCCGCGCGGCGCTGCGGGACCCCGCCGTGTTCGAGCGGGTCGCCCGGACGTTTCCCGCCATCGCCGCATGGCTGGAGCTGGAGCCCGAGGCGGTCTCCGGAGTGCTGGTGATGGGGGGCCTGCACAATCGATGGACCGCGCTGGCCGACGGCGACGGGCCCGTGGTCACCGGCCTGGTCGGCGTCGGGGACTCGGTCGCGTACACCAATCCCACGATGGGGCAGGGAGTGGCCATGGCCCTGCGGGCGGCGCAGTGGGTGGCTCGCCACGCCGGTGCCGCCTCGGACCCGGCGTCGTTCACCGGTGAATACCACCGATGGACGGCACGAGCTCTGCGTCCGTGGTTCGATGTGCAGGTCGCCTCGGACCGGGCGAACGCCGCTCAACTCGGCGATCCCGCACGGGTGTCGACGGAGCCTCCCACCGCGGCCGCCCGCGAGCGGGCCGCCCTCGCCGCCTGCGCGTTCGAAGACCCGCTGGTCATGCGCGCACGGGCAAAGGTCCGCCACCTTCTCCTCACCGCCGGTCAGGCATACGGCACCGAAGAGGTACGTGCCCGGCTGACGCACTGGCTGGGCGAACACCCGGACTTCACGCCCCGGTTCGACGGCCCCACACGTGCGGAATGGGAGTCCGCCACGGGGCACGCGCGGCACGCCGTCCGAACGCTTCGCACCTCCTGAACAGTGCGTACTGCCTGACCGGTCCTGCCGGTGGCGAGTACCAGCAGCGCACTCGGACCATTCGCACCATTTTTGCACTGTTGTCACTCGTTCGGGTGGTGCATCACTGGGTGTGGCCATATTGTCGTTTCAGGAACGACGGCTGAAAGAAGGGCGCCACGACCGACGACTGCGCCGGGCGGCGTGGGCCCGACATGAGGCAGCCGAGGAGCCGATATGCACATACGCAACCTCAGCACAGCATTCATGCTGTGCGCCGCCACAGCACTCGCAGCGGCCATTCCCGTACCGGCATCCGCTTCCGCATCGCCGCCCGGAGCGGCGCCCTCATCCGCCCAGTCCCGCCCATCGACTCGCGTGGTGGCCGTCGACTGCTTCTCGAATGCGCAGGTGCGCCCCGGCGACTTCCTGCTCGCCTGCGGGGACGGCAACAACCGCCTCATCAAGATCCACTGGTCCCACTGGGGAGCGACATCCGCCGCGGGCACGGCACTTGACGCGGTGAACGACTGTCAGCCGTACTGCGCGGCCGGCAAGTTCCACTCCTACCCCGTCATCGTGCGACTGGACCACCCCGAGACCTGGCGACCCCATCCCGAGCTGCGGCAGTTCACCCAGCTGCACCTCATCTACACCGAGGGCAGGCCGGCGGACACGGAGCGGGTCGTGACGCACGAGCTCTGGGACTGACCCCTCCCCGACCCGGCCACGACGGAGCACCGGTCCCGAGGTGATGTGCGTGAGCATTCGCAAATGCACATCCAATGTCGACAGTAGATGGCGGCCCGGCTATGTGGCTGCGGCACTGGTGTTCGCCATCGGTATGGCCGGGACCACCCTGCCCACCCCGCTGTACGGGCTCTACCAGCAGCAGCTCGGGTTCTCCGAGCTGATGGTGACCGTGGTCTTCGCTGTCTACGCTGTCGCGGTCATCACGGTGCTGCTGGTGGCGGGAAACCACTCCGACGAGGCCGGTCGACGGCCGGTGCTCCTGTACGCGCTGGCCTTGTCGGCGGCGAGTGCGGGGTGTTTCCTGCTGGAGGGCGGTCTGCCGCTGCTCTTCGCGGGGCGGCTGCTGTCCGGCTGCGCGGCGGGCCTGCTGAGCGGCGCGGCCACGGCGGCCGTCATCGAACTGGCGGGTCCTGGGCACAAGGCACGCGCGGGGTTCGCCGCCACCGCGGCGAACATGGGCGGCCTGGGCTGCGGGCCGCTGCTCTCCGGGATCCTCGCGCAGTACACGCCCTGGCCGCTGACGCTTCCGTTCTGGGTCCACCTGGGCCTGGTGACGCTGGCCTGCGGGATCACCTGGCTCCTGCCGGAGACCGTGGCCGTGCCGAAGCGCCGACCGCGCCTGAAGCCGCAGGGGCTGACCGTTCCCTCCGAGGTGAAGGGGGTCTTCCTGCCCGCCTCGCTGGCGGCCTTCGCCGGCTTCGCGCTGCTCGGCCTGTTCACCGCGGTCGCACCGAGCTTCGCCTCGAAGACTCTCGGTGTGCACAATCTGGCGGTCTCGGGCGCCGTGGTCTTCTCGGTGTTCCTCGCTTCGACCGTCGGGCAGTCCCTGACCCAACGGATCGGCGCGCGCCTCGCGCTCCCCGTCGGCTGCGGCATCCTCGTCGCCGGCCTGCTGCTGGTGGCGTCGTCACTGATCGCCGAATCCCTGCCCCTGCTCGTCCTGGGTGCCCTGTGCGGCGGCACCGGCCAGGGACTGGCCTTCCGTGCCGCGCTCACCCTGATCAGCGGCGTGGCCCCGGCGCAGCATCGCGGCGGCACCATTTCGGCGTTCTTCGTGGTCGCCTACGCCGGGATCTCCCTGCCCGTGGTCGGCGTCGGCGCCATGGCCACCTGGCTCGGGCTGCGCCAGGCCGGGCTGATCTTCGCGGGCTGCGTGATCCTGCTGGCGGCGGGTGCGGGCACGTACGCAGCGCGCAGGCTGCCCCGGGTGCCGGATCTGCAACCGGGCCCACCGCCGACGGCATCCTCCCGGTTCTGAGTACCTGGCCGGAACGGGCGCCGACGGCCCGTACTTGTGTGGTTCCCGCTGGCGGGCCCGGCTGCCTCTGGTAAGCATGGACGCATGTCGCTCAATCACGGAGATCTCAAGTCCATCGCGGTACTCGGCGCGACCGGTGGTCAGGGTGGCGCGGTGGTTGCCGCCCTGCTGGAGGCGGGGCGTGCCGTACGGGCCGTGGTGCGCGATCCTGCCAACAAGCGGGCCCGCGCGCTGGCGGCGGCCGGGGCGGAGGTCGTGCCGGGCGATCTGTTCGACGCGGCCTCGCTCGCAGAGGCTTTCCGGGGCACGGCGGCCGCGTTCGCCGTCACCACCCCGTTCCAGGACGGCCTGGACGCTGAGGTTGCCCAGGGCGCGGCGATCGTACGGGCGGCCGCGGACGCCGCTCTGCCGCATCTGGTGCTGGCCTCCGTCGCCAGCGCGGACCGCGATACCGGTGTCCCGCACTTCGAGACCAAGGCCAGGACCGAGGAACTGCTCGCCGCCTCGGGACTACCGGCGACGGTGGTGGCACCGACCTATTTCTACGACAACGCCCTGGGCGCTCTGGACGAGGTGGCCACCGGTCTCCTCACCATGCCGATCCCCGGTGACACTCCCCTCCAGCAGGGGGCACGGCAGGATCTGGGCCGGGTCGTGGCCGCGGTCGTCGGCGATCCGGACCGCTGGATCGGGCAGCGGATCGAAGTGGCGGGCGACGATCCCACGCCGGTCCGGATGGCCGCGGAGATCGGGCGGGCCGCAGGCGGCACGGTCGAGTTCCGCCAGTCGTCGCTGGAAGACCTGCGCACCGCGAACCCCGATATGTTCGCCATGTACAGCTTCTTCACGAACACCGGTTACCAGGTGGACATGGCGGCACTGCGGACACAGTTTCCCGCCATCCCCTGGACTTCCTACGCCGCGTGGGCGGACGCCCAGGACTGGCCGAAGCCCGCCCCCGCGTGACGCCCGCCCGCGCAGCGAGCGCTCCTACCAGGTGACGGCGATCCGCCGTGGACTGCGGGAGGTGGTGCCCAGGTGCCATTCGACCGCTTCGGCGGGCTGCGCCAGGCGCAGCCCGGGAAAGCGGGCGGCGAGCCGGTGCATGGCGAGCTGGAGCTCCAGCCGGGCCAGCCAGGC
Organism: Streptomyces sp. NPDC006510; assembly: GCF_040611955.1. Taxonomy (NCBI): domain Bacteria; kingdom Bacillati; phylum Actinomycetota; class Actinomycetes; order Kitasatosporales; family Streptomycetaceae; genus Streptomyces; species Streptomyces sp. NPDC006510. The sequence goes on from NZ_JBEXPH010000053.1 coordinate 18,872, forward strand.
GCCCAGGCAGTAGTGCGCGCCCGCGCCGAACGACAGGGTGGGTGCCGCCAGGGGTGCGAAGAGGTCGTCGTACGGCCGGGGCGGAAACACCTCGGGGTCACGGTTGGCCATACCGCAGTCGGCGAGAACCACCGAGCCCGCCGGGATCGTCACGCCACCGACCTCCGTGTCGGTCGCGGCGTAGCGCGCGGTCCCCCGGTCGTCGCCGAGCGGGATCAGGTGCAGCAGGCGCTCCGCCAGTGTCCCGGCGGCCCGTTCGTCCGCCCCGAGACGTGGCCAGACCTCCGGCCGTTCCCCGAGCAGATAGAGCAGCGAATTGCCGAGCATCGTCATCGTGCTGTCGTGACCGCCCACTACCAACCCGCATACCAGGTCGACGAGTTGGCCCTCCGGTACGCCACCCTCCTCGTCGGCCGCCCGGACCAGCACACTGGTCAGATCGTCGCCCGGCGCGCTCCGTCGAGCGGCCAGCAGCTCCGCCCCGAAGGCGGCGAACTCCGCCAGTGCGGACGCCATTTCCTCCTCGGGGTGGGAGCCGTCGGAGAAGGCGTACCGGCTCCAGTGGCGCAGCCGCTCCCGGGCCTCGGTGTCGAGGCCCATCAGTCTGCTGATCACGGCGACCGGGAGCGGGAGGGTGAATCCGGCGACCAGGTCCACCGGGCGGGCGCTGTCCGCGAGTTCGTCCAGGCACTCTTCGACGATCGTCGCGATCCAGGGCCGCCAGCGGGCCACGGCCCGGGGCGTGAACGCGCGCCGCATGGTGCGGCGCAGGCGCAGATGGTCCTCTCCGTCCTGGTTGAAGATCAGGTCGAGGCTGCTCACCAGGCCGGATTCGCCCGACAGGGACGGGGAGTCCGGCGTGTGGAGCCCTGAGCGTCCGAATCGGCTGTCGGTCAGAACCTGGCGGACGTCGGCGTAGCGGCTCACCAGCCAGGCCCGCGTCCCGTCGGGTAAGTCGACGGGCCCGGGCGGTCCGGGTGGGTCGAACGTCAGACGGTGCAGAGGGGGCGTGGACGGGCCGGGGCGAACGTGGGCGTCGGCGGGGCAGGACACGGGACCTCCTGGCTTGCGCGGGGCGGCGAACCGCTGGGCGGGAAAGGAGTGTTGCGAGGACAGGGTCAGAGTTCGACCAGTACCTTGCCCCGGTTGGCTCCGGTGCCCCGGTAGAGGCTCCGGTAGGCGTCCGGGATGTTCTCGAAGCCGTGGTGGAGGGTGTGTCCGCAGCGCACCTCGCCCCGTCGGACCAGGCCGCCGAGCTCGTCGTGGAGCGCGCGCCAGTTCTGCTCGGTGAACCACTCCAGCGAGAAGATGCCTCGTACGTGTGCGCGCGGGAACATGATGTGGGGCAGCAGTCGCGGCCCCATGACGTCGCGGCCCACCTGGGTGGCCCACTGCCAGCACACGGCCACCTGGCTGCCGACGTTCAGCATGGAGAACACCGCGTCGGTGACGGTGCCGCCCAGATTGTCGAAGTACTTGTCGACGCCGTCCGGCGCGGCCCACTGCAGCGCGTCCCGTACGGCCTCGCGGTTGTCGCCGTGCCGGTAGACGACGACCGCGTCGAAGCCCAGCTCGTCGAGGTAGTCCACCTTCGCCATCGTCGACGTGGTGCCCACCACCCGGGCGCCGGCGAGCTTGGCCAGCTGGCCGACCAGTGAGCCGACGGAGCCGGAGGCGCCGCTGATCACTACGGTGTCCCCCGGACGGACCGACATGAACTTGGTCAGGGTGCCCCAGGCCGTCATGCCGGGGCCGCCCATGACGCCGAGTGCGGTGGGGAGCGGCAGCGCGTCGTCGTACCAGCCGGGGTCCAGGCGGCGGAAGGCCGGGAAGACCATCGGGAATGTCCCGGTCACCCAGGGGGTGGGCGCGCCGTTGCTGACGAGATGGGTGCGCCAGCCGCCGAACCCCTGCACCAGATCGCCGGGACGGTGGGCCGCCTGCGGTCCCGCCTCCAGCACTTCCATGATCGAGTCGGCCCCCATGTGCGCACCGAGCGGGGTGTCCAGCGCGATGCCCTGAAGGTAGGGGTCCACCGATACGTATCGCGTCCTCAGGAGCATCTCGTCCGGGGCGAGTTCGGTGTCGAGTTCCTCCTCGACCTGTCCGTAGACCCTTTCGACGTCGGGGACGCCGTTGATGTGCTCGCGTACCACCCATTTCCTGGCCCTCATCCCGTTCCCTTTCTCTCGACGAGGGCCGGGCGGCCCTCCGTGACGGCCCTTGGCGCCGGCCCGGGGCCCACCTCGATGACCCGATGGGTGGGTGGCGGTCCGCTGTCGACGGATGCGGTGAATGTGCGGCCGTCGTCGCGGCAGATGAACTGCACGACGTGCCGGCCGGCGGCGGCCGCACGGATCAGGCCGCCGGTGGTCGCCCATACGCCGGACTGGTAGAAGTTCCGCAGTCCCGGCAGGCCGGGGCCGTGCCGCTTGATGAGTTTCTCCAGTGTCTCCCCGCTCTCCACGAAGGGCTGCCAGCCGAGCACCGTCCCGTCGTAGTTGCCCGTGTAGCGGACCTGGGTGAGCGGGCTGGACACATCGCGGACGGCGATCGCGTCCGCGATGCCGGGGTGCTGCCGTTCCAGAAACGCCACGAGTACCTCGCGGGCCCGGCGCTTGGCCGCGTAGTACCCACGGCCGTGGCGTACCGGCAGCGTGTGCAGTTCCTGCCCGCCTCTGGTACGGGTCGCCTGTTCCGGGCCTTCGTCCAGGGCGCGCCAGGGGGCGATGTCGCAGAAGTAGGTGACGTACGCGATGCTCGTCCCGGGCGGGGAGAGCTCGGGGTAGTGCTGGTTGCGGAACTGGACGTTGATGCTGGGGTGCCGTATGCCGGTCAGTGCGGCCGCTTCCGACTCGTCGAGCAGATAAGTGGTGCAGGGGGCGGCGTCGGGGAATTCGCGACGCAGGCCGAGGAAGAGTGTGAAGTAGCCGGGGAACACCATGCCGGGTTCCCGGATGGTGCGGGTGTAGAGGCGCCGGTACGCGTCGTCGAGGTAGCGGCCGCCCAGCAGATCCATCATGGTGGTACGTCCGTCGCAGGCCGAGACGATGATGTCGGCGCGCAGTTCACGCCCGTCACTGAGACGCACCCCGACCGCGCGGTCGTCCTCGACCAGTACCTCCTCGACCTTGGCGTTGTAGGTCACTTCGCCGCCGAGCCCGCGGTACCGCCGCTCGATCGACTCGGCCAGCCCGAGCGATCCGCCTTCGGGGACGCCCGCGGAGAGGTTGGCGTGCGAGGCGAGCTGGAAGTGGAACGGCAGTACGGGGAAGGCCGGATGCTTCTCGTACAGGATGAAGTTGAACGCCTCGCGCAGCAGGGGGTCCTTGAACCGCGCCGAGTAGTCGGTCATGAGTACGCCGATGGTTTTGCGCACGACGTTGAAGTACGGGATGAAGGAGGCCAGCATGCGCCAGCGTTCCATCGCCGGCATCAGTCCGACGGGTCTGAGGAAGGGATAGACGGCGAGGCATTTGCGGAAGGCGCGCAGTTGCTTGCAGAACTCCCTGATCAGGGCGGAGTCGGCGGGCGAGAGCTCCGTGAGGTGGGCCTGGAGCCGGTCGGGGTCGGAGTAGAAGTACACGGCCCGGCCGCACCGGCCGCGTACGACGTTGAACACATCGAAGTGCCGGATCTCCTTGCCCTGCAACGCACCCAGCTCCAGCCAGATCTGATGCATCTCGTTGCCGGGACCGCTGCCCAGGAGCCAGCTGACGCAGGGGTCCAGTGTGAAGTCACCGCGGTCCCAGGCCGTGCAGCAGCCGCCGGGCAGTTCATGCATCTCCAGGACATGGGTGCGGTAGCCGTTCATCCGGGCGTAGCAGCCGGTGGAAAGACCGCCCAGCCCCGCACCGATGATGATCATCGACTCGCGTTCGGAATGCCCCATGACCCTGTTCTCCTCGGTGCTCATGCGCGGCTGTCACCACGCATGGACCAGTTGTCGAGCTGGGGCAGCCGGCCCAGCTTTCCGGGGTGCCAGGGCTCGGTGCCCCGGCTCTCGGACGCCGTGAAGCCGCGTCCCAGCTCGTCGCAGAGGTACTGGACGACGAAGCGCCCGGTGGACGCGGCGCGGATCAGTCCGCCCATGCCGACCCACTGCCCGGCCATCGAGAATCCGTGCAGGCCGGGCAGGCGCATGCGGTCCTCGCCCACCAGTTTGGCCGCGATGTCGTCGGCCTCGGAGAACGCCTTCCAGGCCAGGATGGAGCCGTCGTGGTTTCCGGTGTAGCGCCGGGTCGTCGCCGGGGAGGCGACATCGACCAGCTCGATGCGCTCGCCCGTCCCCGGCAGCCGGCGCTCCAGGAATCCCCGGACGAAGTCGGCCACTTGGCGCTTCTTCGCGCGGTACTCCTTGCGGTCGGCGGCGCGCAGCGCCTTCCAGTACGCGAAGTCGCTGAAGTAGGTGCAGTGGATGACCGATCTTCCGGGCGGGGCGAACCCGTCCGAGTAGTCGGAGCGCAGTTGGACCACCACACTGCTCTGGAGCGCGCCGGGCAGTTGTGCGGCGTCCTGCGGAGCGAGCAGATACGTGGTGCTGTGGGCCCGGTCGGGGCCCAGCTCGCCCCGGACCCCGACGAAGGCGGAGACCACGGCGGGGAACAGGGTGCCGGGGCGGTGCAGCAGTTCGTCGTAGAGCTTGTCGATCCGCGGCCCGGTGAACCGGCCCTGCAGCAGTCCGTGGATCGTGGTGTGGCCGTCGCAGGCCGAGACGATGTGGTCGGCGTAGTAGCGCCTGCCGTTGCGCAGTTCGATCCCGACGGCGCGACCGTCCTCGACCAGAATTCGTTCGACCCGTGCCCGGTAGCTGATCCGGCCGCCCAGCGATGTGTAGCGTTCCTCGATCGACCGGGCCAGACCGAGTGAACCGCCTTGCGGGAAACCGGCGTTGTGATGGTGGGCGCCGGCCATGTTGAACAGGTACGGGAGGAGCGGGAAGCCCTCCGGGTCCTGGAAGAAGATGTTGCGGAACGCCCTGCGCAGCAACGGGTCCTGGAACCGGTCGGCGAATTCGTGCATCGGCGTCGAAGCGGTGCGCCAGAACAGCCGGAACGCGGGCAGGACGGTGCGCAGCAGCGCCGCTCTCTCGCGTACGGTGCGCAGGGCGGGGGCGGTCAGGAACGGATACAGCTCGATGCCGGTGAACCGGCGCAGATCGCGGCAGAAGGAACGGATCAGCCGGGCGTCGGCGGGCGAGATGCCGAGCAGGTGGCGTTCCAGCCGGTCCGGGTCGTTGTAGAAGGTCACGGAGCGGCCGGTCTCGTCGACGACCCGGTTGAACATCTCGAAGTTGGTGATGGTCTTGCCGTCGAGCGCCCCCAGTTCGCGCCACACCTGGTTGGCGTCGTTGCCGGTGGCCGTGCCGATCAGCCACTCGATGCAGTAGTCGAAGATGTAGCCGTCGCGCGACCAGGCCGTGCAACAGCCGCCGGGCAGCACATGTTTCTCGAAGATGCGGGAGCGCATCCCGTTCATCTGCGCGTAGCAGCCGGTGGACATTCCCGCGACGCCGGCGCCGATCACGATGACCCGCGGGCCGCCGTCCCCCGCCCGGTCACGGGTGCTCCACTCGCCCTCAGCCTCATCGGACATCGGCGCCGCCCTCCTGGAGGATGCCGCGCACCAGGTCGGCGTTGCGGGCCGCGTGCTTGGGGTCGAGCATGTCGGCGTGGATCCCGGAGCCGCGCAGCACGGCCGTGGCCGTGGTCGAGCTGCCGTGCCAGGTGCCGGACGCGCCGGCGGCGTAGAGTGCCGTCTTCTCCTCGTCGGTGACCACGCTGACGGTCGCGGACACCGTTCCGAGGTTCGGTGTGCGGCCGCAGAAGGCCAGGTACTCGGCGGCGTGGTCGAGGGTTTCGCGGGCGACGGCGTCCGATCCGGTGTGCTTGCGCAGGTGTTCGGCGAGTTCCGCCTCGAAGAACTCGATGTGTTCGGGGCCGGGTACGTACGGTTCGAGGATGCGGTGCGAGTCCAGCACGATCACATGGGCGACGTCGCGTCCCCGGCCTTCGAGTTCCTTGGCCACCTCGAATGCGAGGTTGCCGCCGAGCGAGTAGCCGAGCAGCAGGCATCGGCCCTCGGGCCGGTGGGATTCGACGAGGTCGGCGTAGCGGGCCACCTTGTCGGCGCCGGGTACGTAGTTGAAGGCGATCAGCCGGTACTCGGGCAGCGTGGCGGCGAACCCCCGGTAGACGAGTCCGTGGCCGCCCGCCGGCGGGAAGCAGAACACGGTCCGCTCCCGATCGCTGTTGAAACTGAGGCAGGGCAGGTCGTCGGAGACCGAGCCGGTGGCGAGGCGCTCCAGTGTCGCGGCCATCCCGTGCAGGGTCGTCACCCGGTACAGCAAGCTGACGGGGATGCCGACGCCGAATTCCTTCCTCAGCCGATGGATCAGCTCGATCAGCTTGATGGAGCTGCCGCCGACCTCGAAGAACTCATGCGTCAGACCGACCCGCTCCAGTCCGAGGAGTTCCTGCCAGTGCCGGGCCATGCTCACTTCGAACGGTGTGCTCGGCGTCTCCTCGGGCTCGTCGTCCGCATCGAACCGGGGCATCGGCAGGGCAGCGAGGTCGACCTTGCCGTTGGCGGTCAGCGGCAGTTCCGGCAGTACGACGAAGTGGGCCGGAACCATGTACGCGGGCAGCCGGTCCGCGAGGTGCCTGCGCAGCGCTCGCCGGTCCGGTGCGGGGTCCCCGGCCGGTACGCAGTAGGCGCAGAGCATGTCCTCGCCCCGGGTGTCGGGGCGCACCGTGACGACGGTCCGGGCCAGCCCGGGCCACTGGGCGAGGTGTGCCTCGATCTCGCCGATCTCGATGCGGTGGCCCCGGAGCTTGACCTGGTCGTCGGCCCGGCCGAGCAGATGGACCCGGCCGTCGGCGTCCCAGCGTGCCGAGTCGCCGCTGCGGTAGAGGCGTACGGGGCGGGCGCCCGGTTCCCGGCTCAGGGTCCGGGTGACGAAGCGCCGGTCCGTCAGCGTGGGGTCGCCCGCGTAGCCGAGGGCGACGCCGTCGCCGCCGATCCACAGCTCGCCGGGCACACCGGGCGGCACCGGTTCACCGTGCCGGTCGAGCACATGGAGTGTGCTGTTGCTCAGGGGCCGTCCGATCGGCACCGTACGTCCGGGTTCCAGGTCGTCGACGGGTCCCTCGAAGCAGGCGCTGTCGATGGTCGCCTCGGTGACCCCGTAGGAGTTGATCAGACGGGTGTGCGGCCCGCACAGGCCGTGCAGCCTCCGGTACTCCCCCGCCTTCCACACATCGGACCCGACGACCAGCAGACGCATGAAGTCCAGCCGCAGGCCCCGGCGTTCGCAGTGGTCCATCAGACCGCGTACGACGGCGGGCACGAACTCCGCGCAGTCGACCCGCTCCTCGCGCATCGTGGTGTACAGGCGCTCGGTGTCGAAGAGCAGATCGCGGTCGGCCAGCACCAGGCTGCCGCCGGAGCACAGCGCGCGCACCACGTCACCGGTGAAGACGTCGAACGACGGGGCGGCCATCTGGAGGTGCACCCGGACGTCGCGGTCCAGCCGGTACTCCTGGAGCCAGGCCGCGTAGGCCGAGGCGAGGTTGCGGTGGCTGACCCGCACGGCCTTGGGGAGGCCGGTCGAACCGGAGGTGTGGATGATGTACGCGGGCGAGTCGGGATGGGCCGGGTCCTCGGCAACGGACTCGACCGCGCTCCGGTCGTCGGCCCCGGGAGCCGTGTCGGCAACCCCCTGACGCAGTTCCCGCAGCGTGAGCGTCCGGGCCGGCACCCCCGCCATCCGGTCCCGGCCGGCCTCGTCCTCGACGACGACGAGGGTGGCGCCCGCGGTCCGTACGGTGTGGGCGGCACGGTCGGCCGGGTGGTCGGCCGGGATCGGGAGATAGGCGCCGCCGGTCCTGAGCACCGCGAGCAGTGCGACGACGAGGTCGGGCGACTTCTCCAGGCAGAGCGCCACCACCGAGCCGGCACCGGCCCCGAGCCCACGCAGCCGTCGGGCCAACTCGCCCGATCTGCGGTCCAGTTCCGCGTACGTCAGCCGATAGGACGCACCGTTCAGCGCCGGGACCGTGATGGCCACGGCGTCCGGGCAGCGGGCGGCGGTCTCGCTGATCAGCCGATGCACCGGCCGGAAACCGTCCGCCTCGCCGTCCCCCGCCGCCGCCGGGGGCAGCGCGGCGCGCCCGGCGCCGCTCCACTCGCCGACCAGCCGTTCGCGCTCCTGGGCGCCCAGCATCTCCAGCCGGGAGGTGGGCCGATCCGCCGGAGCCCGGGTCATGCTGTCGAGCAGTGCGGTGTAGTGTGCTGCCATCCGTCGCATGGTCTCCGGCAGGAACAGGTCGGTGTTGTACTTCAGGACACAGTGGAAACGCCGCTCCGCCTCGTCCTCGTACACGGACAGCGTCACATCGAACTGACCTTCTTCTTCGGGGAGTTCGATGTACTGGAGCCGATAGCCGTACTTCTCGGTGGCGACCTTGTGGGTGAGCAGGATGAACATGGCCTGGAACACCGCGGAGCGGGTGGGGTCGTGCTGGAGTCCCAGCTTGTCGACCAGCAGGACGAACGGGTACTCCTGGTTGTCCAGGCCGCCCAGCACGTTCGTACGGACCTGTTGCAGCAGTCGGGCGACCGACGGATCGTCGGACAGATCCGCGTGCAGGGGGAGCGGGTTGACGAAGTAGCCGTAGACGGAGGCGAATTCCTGCTCGGTCCGGCCGGTCACCGGGCTGCCCACGATGACCTGGTCCTGGCCGGAATAACGTTGCAGCAGGAGGTAGTAGGCGCTCAGCAGCACCATGAACGGGGTCACGTCGTGCTCGCGGGCCAGGGCGTGCACCCGGGCGGTGAGCGCGGCGTCGAGTACGAAGAACTCCGAGGCGCCGTTGTGCGTCTGCACGGCGGGACGGGGCTTGTCGACGGGCAGTTCCAGGGTCGGCACCTCGGCCGGCAGGTGCGTGCGCCAGTAGTCGAGCATGCGCGGCGCGGCCGGTCCGGCCAGGAAGCGGTTCTGCGCGTTGAGGAAGTCCAGGTAGCGGGCGGTGACGGGCGGCAGCGAGGGGGCCTGGCCCTGGCGCAGCCCCTCGTACACCGCCAGGAGCTCCTCGATGAAGGTGAACGTCGAGATCGCGTCGGAGACGATGTGGTGCACCGCCTTCATGATCACCCAACGGTCGTCGGCGCGCTTGAAGAGGCGGAAGCGGAAGAGCGGGTCGCACTCCAGGTCGTACGGCTTGCGGTATTCCGCCACGATCGTGCGGTGGATGTCCTCCCACTCCTGGTCCTGCACATCGAACAGCGCGACGTCCGGGTCCGCCGCCGGCGACACCTGTTGCATCGGCACGCCGTCCACCGTGCGGAAGTTGGTGCGCAGCGCGGGGTGTCGCGCCACCAGACAGCGCACCGCCTCGAACATGAGGTCGGGATCGAGTGCGACCCGGACCTCTACCGCGCCGCCGATGTTGTACGCGTAGCCCTCGGGGTTGAGCTGCCTGAGGAACCACAGGGCCTTCTGGTTCTGCGTCAGCGGGTGGCTGAGTTCGTCCTCGAATACCTCCACCGCGGCCGTGTCGGCGCCCTTGGCATCGTGGGCGACCAACTCGGCCAGAGCATCGTGGAGTTGACTGATCAGCTCGGCGACGGGAGTGCCGCTCAGCAGCGCCACCACGGGCGGGGCGACGCCGAGCTCGGAGCTGATCCGGGCGCGCAGCTCCATCGCGAGGAGCGAGTCGAGCCCCAGCGCGTTGAGCCCGGCCTGCGGATCGATCCGGTCGGGGCCCGTCCGGAGCACCGCGGCGGTCAGCGCGATGAACCGCCCGGTCACGAGGGTCAGGCGTTCCGCCGGGTCCGCATCGCGGAAGGTGTCGATGATGCCCTCGCCCGCCCCGGCGGCCGTGCCGGCGGGGGCCGCCGCCGCCAGCTCGGCGACCAGCCGGGGCGGTGACGCGTACCAGGCCAGGAACACCGGCCAGTCGACGACCGTGGCGACGAGCAGCTGGGCCCGGTCCTGGCCGATGACGCGCTCCAGCACGGCCATGCCGACGTCGGGTGCGAGCGAGCTCATCCCTCGGTTGTGGAGGTAGTGGTCGACGAGTCCCAGCTCTTCGATCATGCCGGTGGCCCACGGGCCCCAGTCCACGCTCAGCCCCGGCAGCCCGAGTGCCCGGCGATGCTGGGCCAGCGCGTCCAGGAAGGCGTTGCCGGCGGCGTAGTTGGTCTGGCCCGCCGTGGTCAGCACCGAGGCGATCGAGGCGAACAGCACGAAGTGGTCGAGCGGTTCGTCCCGGAGATGGCGGTGCAGCAGGTGGGCACCGACGGCCTTGGGATCGTGGGCCTCGGCGAACATCCGGCGGTCCATGTCCTCGACAAGTGTGTCGCGGACCTGACCGGCGAGATGGAACACGCCGCGGACCGGCAGCGGATCGGTGCGCCGGTGAGCCTCCAGCCAGGACGTGAACGCGGCTTCATCGGTGATGTCGAGCGGTGCCAGGACGACCCGTGCCCCGAGCGCCTCCAGTTCCTTGACGAAGGCAGTGGCACGGCCTCCGGTGGTGTCGGGGTCGAGATCCCGCCAGGCGGAACGCTCCGGCAGGGCGGTGCGGCCGATCAGAATCAGGCTGCGCGCGCCACGCCGGACGAGCGTCCGGCAGAGGAGTCGGCCGAGTGCTCCGAAGGCGCCGGTGACCAGGTAGTTCGCGTCGGTGCGCAGGCGCAGCGGAAGGGGGTGCGTCAGCTGTTCGGCGCGCCGGATCCGGCTGGTGCGGCGGGCCGCGCCACGCAGTGCGATCTCCTCCTCGTCGTCGGTCAGGAGTTCACGCAGCAGCGCGCGGGCCTCGGCCCGGCATCCCCCGTCGCTCGGCGCGCCGGGGTCCAGATCGATCAGCTTGCCGGGGTGGGAGATCAGTTCCTGGTGTCTGAGCACCCGGCCGACGCCCCAGGCGGGGGCTCCCAGCGGCTCGACGGTCTCACCGGGCTCGACGTTCTGGGCGCCGCGGGTCACGATGTGCAGCCGGCCGGCCGCATCGCGGCGGCGCAGCGTCCGGGCTAGCGCGATCAGTGAATAGGCCCCGGTGCCGCTGTGCTGTACGAGGTCCTGCGGTGAGGACTTGGTGAACTGAGGCAGGTCCAGGTTCCACAGATGCACGATGGGGCCGATGGGTCCGGCAGGGCCGATGAGGCGCCCGCTGTCTCCGCCGTCGTTGCTGTTCTCGCCGTCCCCGGCTTCGCTCAGGTCGGTGAGGAGCCGCTCCAGGTCGGTGGCGGACCCCGGTTCGACGGTGAACGCGCGGCCTTCGCCCCCTCGTCGGTATGTGTCGCCGGGACGCACCAGATGGCAGCGCTCGCCCCGCTCGGCGAGCAGGGTGCTCAATGCGTCGCCGACGCCCTGGCTGTCGGCGAACACCAGCCAGGCGCCGCCGGTCGCTGCTCCGTGGCCGACCGCTGCTCCGTGCCCGGCCGCGACATCGTGCTCGGTCCCGTCCTTGGCGGAATCGACGGGGCTGTCGATCCAGACGGTCTCGGCGAGCCAGGAATCGATCGTGCCGAGGCCGACCGCGGTGGACGCCTTCTCCACGTCGGCTGCGCGGAAGCCATGGATCCCGCCGAGGGGTTCACCGCTGTCCGCGTAGACGGCCATGTCGCCGACGAGCTCGTCCGCGTCGCCCCGGGTCACCGTCGCATGCACCCAGATCGGCCGGTCTCCCACCGGGGCGAGGCGCAGCTCGTCGATCGAAAGGGGCAGGCGGATCCCGGAAGTCTCCCGCTCCGGTTCGCCTTCGGCTTCGCTGTCGGGGAGCTGCGTCGCCAGCAGGGACTGGAAGCAGGCATCGAGCAGCACGGGATGGATGTGGTGTCCGGCCGCGTCGTCACCGATCACCGCGGGCGGACGAAGTCGGGCGAGCACCTCTCCGGCGCCGATCCACACCTCGTCGATGGCCCGGAACGCGGGCCCGTAGTGGTAGCCCAGGGCGGCGAGCGCCGCGTAGCAGTCCTCGCCGCTCAGCCGGCGCCGGGTGCGCGCCCGGAGGGCTTCGGTGTCGGCGGGGGGCCCGGCCGGTCGCGGCTGCCCCGATCGCACGACTCCGCTCGCGTGCACCGCCCGGTCGCCCTCGTCCTGCCCCGCCGAAGCGATCGTGAAGGCCGCGTTCTGCGAGGAGAGGCTCAGGCGCACGGCCCGGTCCTCGCCCTCGGGCAGGAACAGTGCCTTGCGGAACTCGATGTCCGTCAGCACGACATGGGTGCCGCCGGTCAGGGACCGTACCGCCTGCGTGGCCATCTCCAGGTACCCCGCTGCCGGGAAGACGACCGTGGACTGGATGCGGTGGTCGTCGAGGTAGGGCAGCCGCTCGGTGTCCAGAGTGGTGTGCCAGGTCGGCTCGGTGTCCGCGGTGCGGCGGCCCAGCAGGGGATGGTCCACATGTCCGAGACGGACCTGGGCGACGGGTGCGGGCTCCGTCCAGTACCGGTCGCGCCGCCACGGGTAGCGGGGCAGGACCACCGGTCTGCCCGCCGGGTGCAGGGTGTCCCAGGCGATGGGAACGCCGAGGTTGTGCAACTCCGCCAGCGAGGCGGCGAAGCGCTCCGGTTCGTTCTCCTGGCGGCGGATCGACGGCAGGGTCCGTGCGGCCGTCCCCCTGGCGTCGAAGCACTCCCGGACGGAGTGGCCGAGCACCGGATGCGGACCGATCTCCAGGAACAGTCCGTACCCGTCGTCGGCGAGCCGGTCGACGGCCGAGCGGAAGCGGACCCGGTGGCGGACGTTCTTCCACCAGTAGCCCGCGTCCAGTTCACTGCCGTGCGCCGTGCCTTCCTGCCCGGTCAGGTAGAGCGGAACGGTAGCGGCCCGGGGGTCGAGACCGTCCAGGGAGGCCAGCAGTTCGTCCTTGATCGTCTCCATGCCCGCGCTGTGGTACGGAACCTGCACCGTGAGGAACTTGGCGAATACCTGCTCCGCGCGCAGCCCTTCCGCCAGCTCGGCCAGCGCGTCGCGGTCGCCGGCCAGTGTGACCGCCGAGGGACTGTTGACCGCGGCCACGGACACCCGGTCCCCGAAGGCGGCCACCCGGAACTGCGCCTCGTCCTCGGGCAGGCTCACGGCGAGCATGGTGCCGGTTCCGGTCAGTTTCTGCTGGAGCCGGCTGCGGTGCACCACCACCCTCGCCGCGTCCTCCAGGGAGTAGACCCCTGCCTCGTAGAAGGCGGCGACCTCTCCGGTGCTGTGACCGACCACGGCGTCCGGCCGCACACCGTACTGGCGCCACATGGCCGCGAGCCCCACCTGGACGGCGAAGTTGGCCGGCTGTGCGAGCCAGGTCTCGCCCATGCGCGATCCGGCTTCGTCTGCCTTCATCTCCTCGATCAGGGACCAGCCCGCGATCGGGCGGATGGCCCGGTCGCAGCGGATGACCGCGTCCCGGAACGTCTCGTCGCCCTCCAGCAGCTGGCGGCCCATCCCCCACCACTGCGGCCCCATGCCGGTGAAGACCCAGACCAGACCGCGCTGTTCGGCTTCGAACTGCCTGCCGTGGATGACTCCGGGGTGGGGTTCACCGCGCAGGAAGGCACCGAGTGCCTCGTCCAGTCCGGCTTGTGAGGAGTACACGACGGAGAGCCGTGACTCCAGGTGCTGGCGGCGGCGGGCCAGGGTGTAGCCGAGGTCGGGCAGCGACACTCCGGGCCCGTCGGCCCCTGCCAGCTCGCGGCGGATGCCGGCCGCCACCTCCGGCAGGGCTTCCGGCGTGCGGGCGGTCAACGGGAGGAGATTCCAGGCCCGTTCGCCGGGTGGGGCCTGCGGGGTGCTCCGGTCCGGTGCCTGCTCCAGCACGACGTGCGCGTTGGTGCCACCGAAGCCGAAGGAGTTCACCCCGGCCCGTGCGGGTCCCTCGTGTGCGGGCCATTCGACCGGCTCGGTCGGGATGCGGTACGGGGAGGCCCCTTGGTCGATGGCGGTGTTCAGCTGCTCCAGGTTGATGTGGGGCGGGATGCGACGGTGCTTGAGGCAGAGCACGGTCTTGATCAGGCCGGCGATGCCCGCCGCCGCTTCGGTGTGCCCGATGTTCGTCTTGACCGAGCCCACGTAGCAGGGCGCGTCGGGGCGGCGGCCCACGGCCAGCGCCCGGCTCAGTGCGTTCGCCTCGATCGGGTCGCCCACGGGCGTGGAGGTGCCGTGCGCTTCCACGTACTGAAGGTCGCCGGGCGTGATGCCGGCTTCGCCGCAGACGCGTCGGATGAGGGAGACCTGGGCGTCCGCGTTGGGCACGGTGATGCCATTGGTCCGGCCGTCCTGGTTGACCCCCGCGCCGAGGATCACGGCGTGGATGGGGTCGCCGTCGCGCAGGGCGTCGTCCAGTCGTTTGAGCGCGACCAGGCCGACGCCCTCGGCCCGTACGTAGCCGTTGGCCGTGGCGTCGAACGCGCGTGAACGGCCGTCGGGCGACAGGAATCCGCCCTTCGTCTCGGCGATGGTGTACTGCGGCGCCATGTGCAGCAGTACGCCACCGGCCAGCGCGAGATCGGTCTCCCGGTTGTTGAGGCTCTGGCAGGCGAGGTGCACCGCCACCAGGGAGGAACTGCACGCGGTGTCGATCGACAGGCTCGGTCCGCGGAAGTCGAAGCAGTACGAGAGACGGTTCGAGACCATCGTCATCATGGTGCCGGTGGCGGTGTGGGCGGCGAGTGATCCGAAGCCCAGGTCGGAGAACTGAAGGATCTTGTAGTCCAGCGTGAACGCACCGACGAACACGGCGGTATTGCTGCCGGCGAGCTCTGCGGGCCGCTGGCCTCCATCCTCCAGTGCCTCCCAGGCGACCTCCAGCAGTTTGCGCTGCTGCGGGTCCATGTGGTCGGCCTCGCGCGGGCTGATGCCGAAGAAGGCGGGGTCGAATTCGTCGAAACCGTCAATGTATCCACCGCGACCGCCGATCAGTCGACCGGGTTTCTCCTTGTGTCTGCTGCCGAGAGTGCCGACGTCGTAGCGATCGGCCGGTGTCGGTGTGATGCAGTCTTTGCCCTCCATGAGGTTCTGCCAGTACGTGCGGTGGTCCGACGCACCGCCGGGCAGTCGGCACCCCATGCCGATGATCGCTACCTTTTCGCTCACGGGGGCACTGTTCAGGTCGGGCAAGGCTGTACTCCTCGAGTCGTGACGCCGCGGCACGGCATGAAAGGGCGGTTCAGGCAGAACCGGTCCCGGGCCCCTTCGCACGGCGGAAGGGGTGGAAAAGGCTGGCAAAGATCTCCCCGGTTCCGGGGAAGGACGCGGGATCGCCCAGCCCGACCGCGACCGGCTCGCGGCCGGGCCGCCAGGTGTAGCTGTCGAAGACGTGGTCCCAGATCGACAGGTCCGAGCCGTAGTGGCCCGCCTCGGACAGATCGGTGCTGTGGTGCAGTCGGTGTTGTTCGGGGCTGGCGAGCACATGGTTGAGCCGGCCGATGCGCACGCCGATGTTGGCGTGGACGAAATAGCCCTGGGCGGCCACAAAAAGGCCCACGACGAACACGGAGTCACGGGAGAAACCGACCAGTGCCAGAGCCAGCTGAACGGTTCCCTGCGCGAGAACGATATCGAGGACGTGATTGACACCATTATTGGCGACGTTGACCTTTTCCGGCACATGGTGCACGCCGTGCAATCGCCAGAGTATCGCGTTGGTATGACCGAGCCTGTGCACCAGATAACTGGCAAGGGAACCGGTCAGCAATGCTGCGGGTATTTCCGCCCAGAGATTGATCTCCGACTCGCGCGGAGACACTTCGGAGACGACCTTGGAAACCAGAAATTGCGCAAATGCGCTGGCCACCATCGTCAGCAGGAAGTAGACGCCGTACCAGCGCCACTCACCGGCGTTCGGGTGCCAGGCACGCCGGTGCGGAATCAGCCGTTCGAGCGCGGTGAGATAGCAGATGACGCCGAGCAGGAAGAGCGGGCTCACACGATCGGGATCCCAGTCGAGACACAGCGCCGTAGCGGCCACCGAAACCGTGCCCGCCAGCAGGATCGGGTACGCCGCCACGCGCACGACAGCGCGCACGGAGGCGACCGGCACCCCTTTCCTCCGGGCCCGACCGGAATTCACCTCCGGGTCATCGCCGGGCAACGGTTCACAACTTTCCACTCACAGCACCTTTACGAAAGGAATCAGCACAGCAGAGTGCACAGACCGTGAAAGAGAAACTGATTACTTCCTGCGGGCGCACGAGACCGGCGCACCGGACGTCACCTGTCACACGCAAGGAATACGGGATGAAGTGTGATGCGGGTCGCCTCATGGACCCCGCGGACCCGAGCGCCGTCGCCGGACGGGCCCGCCCTACTAACTTTTCCCTGCTCGGCATCCTCAACCGTCGAAATCAAGCCTCATCCTGATACGGGGCAGCGATGATGGCGAGAATTGCCGGTGAGAACTGAACCAATCGATCCGCCGTGAATATGAATTACTAATAGTACCGACGGGTCTCTTCAATTCGTCACTTCGCCGCACGCCCGTACGTTGTGTCCGTCCATGCATCCGCCCGGTCCGGGGCGCTCAAGCCACCAGGGGCCGGTCCTGCGGTGCGATCGGTGCCGGGAGCACCGTGGAACCGCTCAGATAGCGGTCCGTCGCTGCGGCGGCGGACCGTCCCTCCGCGATGGCCCACACCACGAGGGACTGACCGCGCCCCGCGTCACCGGCGATGAAGATCCCGCCCGTCCGGGTACGGGCCGCCCGCCCGGACGGCTCCGTCGTCATGGCCCCGAAGCCGGCGTTCCGGGCGAAGTTTCCCCGGGCGTCCAGTGTGAGTCCGAGCTGCCGCATCAGCCCGGTGCCGTGTTCGGGGCCGTAGAAGCCGAGGGCGAGCAGGACCAGATCCGCCGGGATACCTCGTTCGGTCCCCGGGCGCGGCCTTCTGGCTTCTGGTTCCACTTCCGCCAGCCGCAACGCGCGCACTCGCCCCGACCGGTCCCCCTCGAAGCGGAGGGTGGCCGAGGAGAAGACCCGGGGATCCGCGCCCTCCCGCCCACGGGCCTCCTCATGGGCATGGGATATCCGATAGACCTTCGGATACGTGGGCCAGGGCTCGCTGTCCCGCCGGTCGTCGCCGGGCTCCGGATTGATGTCCAACTGCACCACGGAGGCGGCCCCTTGGCGCAGCGCGGTACCCATGCAGTCCGAGCCGGTGTCCCCTCCCCCGATGATCACCACATGCTTGCCCTCGGCGGTGACGGAAGGCGCGTCGCAGTCACCCTCGGTGACCCGGTTGGCCAGGGTCAGATAGTCCATGGCCTGGTGGATGCCCTCCAACTCACGGCCTGGTACGGGAAGTTCCCGTTGCCCTCGCGCACCGACGGCGATGACGACCGCGTCGTGTCGCACGGTGAGTTCGGCGGCGTCGAAGTCGCTGCCGATGTCCACCCCCGTGCGGAATTTGGTGCCCTCCGCCCGCATCTGCTCGATGCGGCGGTCCAGGTGGCGTTTCTCCATCTTGAACTCGGGGATGCCGTAGCGCAGCAGTCCGCCGATGCGGTCGGCACGCTCATAGACGGCGACGGTGTGACCTGTTCTCGTGAGCTGCTGCGCCGCGGCCAGGCCCGCCGGGCCGGAGCCGACGACGGCGACCGTCTTCCCGCTGAGCCGCCCGGGCGGCTGCGGTGACGCGTATCCGCATGCCCAGATCTGGTCGGCGATGGCCTGCTCGACGTTCTTTATGGTCACCGGGTCGGCGTTGATGGTCAGCACACAGGCGTCCTCGCACGGGGCCGGGCACAGCCGCCCGGTGAACTCCGGGAAGTTGTTCGTCGCGTGCAGCCGCTCGGCCGCGGCCCGCCAGTCCTCCCTCCGCGCGTACGTGTTCCACTCGGGGATGAGGTTTCCCAGCGGGCAGCCGCTGTGACAGAAGGGGATGCCGCAGTCCATGCAGCGCCCGGCCTGCTCCGACACGAGGGGCAGCCGCGCCTGTCCCGCGTAGACCTCGTTCCAGTCACTCAGCCGCTCCTGGACGGGCCGCGCGGGGACGGGCCGGCGGGGGAACTTGAGGAAGCCATGTGGGTCGGTCATGGGCCGCCTCCATCGCTCATTCGCGGTGCACAGGCGTTTTTGCCAGCCTACGCCCGCTTTGCCCCCTACCCACCATGCCGGGAGCGCCCTCTCACTCCGATCGGAACCACGACGGGTCGGCCGCACAGCGGCGCATTACTGGTATGGACATGACCAATCGCCCTGACTAATCTCGACGTTGGTCTAGACCTAGTGAGGTGGAGCGCGCCCACCCCACTCGTCTCGCAGCGCCCCCACACCTCCCTCAGGAGCGAAGCATGCGCAGAAGGATCACCTCGTTCGTTCTCGGCCTCGGAATCGCCGGAGCCTCCCTCCTCGTCACCACCGGAAGCGCCCAGAGCCATGGCTACACCGATGCTCCGGTCAGCCGTCAGCAGCTCTGCGGCAACGGCACCGTGCGCAATTGCGGCCAGATCCAGTGGGAGCCGCCGAGCGTCGAAGGTCCCAAGGGATTCCCCGCCCGCGGCCCGGTCGACGGCACCATCTGCTCCGGCGGAAACGGCCGGTTCTCCGAGCTCGACGACCCGCGGGGCGGTGCCTGGCCCGCGACGAAGGTCACCGGCGGGCAGAGCTACACGTTCCGCTGGCGCATCACGGCCCGGCACGCCACGACCGACTTCCGTTACTACATCACCAAGGACGGCTACGACCCCGCCAAGCCCCTCACCAGGGCCGACCTGGACCCGCAGCCGTTCCTGACCGTGCCCTTCGGCGGACGTCTGCCGACGTCCACGGTGACCCATGCCGGAGTCCTGCCGCAGAAGTCGGGCAAGCACCTGATCCTCGGTGTCTGGACGATCGCCGACACCGGCAACGCGTTCTACGCCTGCTCGGATGTCACCTTCTGAATCCGGTCCGCACCTGTGCGACGTCCGCTGCCCGGGGTGGGGCCCATCCCGGGCAGCGGGGTTGGTACGGCGGCGTCCTCGGGGCCTCTCGTCGGGGTCAGGCCTGGCTCGCGGGGCCGGCGTGATCCCGGACGGAAGACCCCAGCCGATGAGGGCCTCAGTGATCCGTCGGCCGGTCTGCGCCGCGTCCCACAGCTCGGTCACGGCCGTCGCGTCGAACGTGCCGTCGACCTCCGCCACGGCGGCCCGCGTCGCACCGTCCCGGTCGGCCAGGTGAGCGACGGGTCAGGCCCTCGTCGCCCGCGCAGGGCGCGATTGCCCGAAGGGCGGCCAGGAACCCCGCCGACTCGACGGCGGCGTCCGCCGAATCCGCCAGGTCCTCGACGGTCGCCACCTGGCCGTCCAGCCACCGGGAGAACGGCTCCTGCCGCCGGCCCACTCCGTACGGCGGGCAGTGCCGGTCATCCCAGCGTGCCCGGCACCCGCCCGTCGACCCGTTTTCCGGACCGGCCTCGCTACGGCGTCGCCGCTCCGGCTCCGGTGACAGGACCCTCGACGAACACCGGGGACGGGCCTGCCTCCAGGGTGATGCTGCCGTTCGTCGGCTGGGTGACGGAGCGTCGGCCCCAGGAGTCGACCAGCGTGACCGGGCCGGTCGCCGAGACCGTGAGGTTCCGGGCGGTGGTCGACCACACCACACGGGTCGTGCCGCTGCTGCCGGTGAAGCGGACGGAGTGGGCCGGTGCGGCCGGCCCGTCGTCACCGGCGTATGTCTTGCCGCCGAGCATCCGGGCCACCACGGCCTGGGCGACCGCGGCCGGTTTCGGGGCATTGGCGGTGACCGAGACCGGATTCGCGGTGGTGGCGGTCACGGGCTGCCGGAGCATGCCGAAGTTGTGTTCCTTGTTGGCGGGGTCGTTGCCGTCGTCGACCAGGTCGTACCAGTAGACCCGGGTCACGCCGTTGGCCAAGCCGGTGGCGTAGAGCCGGATCAGGTTGTCGGCCTGCTGGCGTTCGGTGGTGCCGTGACCGGTGTCGGTGGGCCAGCCCATCTCGCTGAGGATGATCGGTTTGTCCTTGCCGCCGTTGGCCGCTCGGATGCGCTGTCGCAGGCCGGCGATGGTGTCGCCGGAGCCGCCCAGCCACTCCGGACCGCCCGGGTAGTGGTAGGGGTGGACACTGTAGGCGTCCATCGCCTCCAGTCCGCCGCGGTCGATCAGATCCGGTGCGAAGCACTTGGTGCCGTCGGCGGCCACACAGTTGCCGATGCCGATGGTGGCCGGGCCGACCACCGTGGCGCCCGGGTCGGCGGCCTTCACGGCCTGGTGGACCCCTTTGAGTACGTCCAGGTAGCAGGCGGCGGTCCTCCCGCAGGCGCTGGTGTTGAAGGTGCCGGCGTTGTACTCGTTGAGCACCTCGACGTTGCTCTGGTCGTAGTGCTTGAGCACCGCCGCGGCGAACTTCCCGAAGGCGGCGATGCCCTCGGGGCTGCTCGGTGTGTGGCCCGAGTCGTACAGGGGGTTGGCGCCGTTCGCGATGATCAGCGGAGTGATGCCCAGCGCCCGGGCGCGGTCCATTTCTTCGGAGAAGGCGGCCGGGAAGGTGTAACTGCCCTTCGCGGTCTCGAACCGGTGCCACCAGGCGTCCTCGCGGATGTGCGCAATGCCTGCCTTTCGGGCCTCGTCCAGCACGTTCAGGCCCCAGCCGGCGCGTCCGATGTGCACGGCGGCGCCGAACGGTGAGGCGGGGCCGACCGTGCTGTCCGGCACCGGTTCGATGACGGCGAACGAGGTGCGCAGGTCGGTCGGGTCGGTGGAGGAGCCCGCGTGCAGGGAGAGTTCGAAGTAGCCGGGGTCGAGGTCGGCGACGGGAATGGTGGCCTTCCCGCCGGAGAGCCAGCTGGTGCCGCTGCGCACCCGGGTGCCCTGCTCATCGGTGACCGCCCAGGAGACCGAGGCCGCCGACGAGCCGAACTCCACGGCGCCCTGCCCCCGTTGGAAGATCAGGCTCGGGGAGGTGACGGACAGGGTGAACGTCGCGGCAGGGGCGGACGGCGGGAGAGCCACGATCAGGGACAGCGCGAGGGCCGGCGCGAGTGCGAGAGCCGACACGCGGGCGAAGGGTGAGCGCCGTCGTGAACCCGGCCGGTTGCGGCGCGGGCGCCGGGAGCAGGCAGTATCGCCGGTGCCGATGGAGGTGTTGGTCATGGTGATTCGCCCTCTCGCTGCTGATGGTCGACGTGACGGTTGTCGGGAACGGTGGCCGGTGGGCGCCGCTCGTCGCGGCGCCCACCGGTCCGGGCGCAGGTCAGCGGGTCAGCTGCACCTGCTGGTAGCGCACCAGCTTCCAGTTGTTGAGCCCGTCGCCCCAGGTCTGCCATCCGTCCAGACCGAGCGAGCGGTAGTTGTCCCGCTGCACACGGTCGTGCTTGTTGACCGTCAGGGTCAGCGAGAACGAGGGGTCCTCGGGCGACAGCGGGGCGATCCGCTTCCACGGCACGGCGACCAGGTAGGTGGTCGTCCCCGCCGCCTCGTCACGGGCCACCCGGACATCGGCCCCCTCCACGGTCCCCACCGGGTAGTCCTTGGGCAGGGATTCGACGAAGACACCCGGTCCCTCCGTCACGGTGTCACCGGCGTAGAGCATGTACCAGTCGGCACCCCAACGACCCAGCCCCTCCCCCGGTTTGCCCGGCTGGACCCCGATGCCGATGCTGTCACCGGCGGGCAGCCAGGCCACCTTCTGTGCCGTCCGGTGGTCCTTCTCCCGGACGACCGCGGAGACATAGAGGTTCTTGTCGTCCCAGGTCGCCCACATGTCACCGTCGGCGACTGAGGGTTCGATGCCGTTGTACGTGCCGACTTCGGAGAGGTCCACCTTGGGTACGTTCTCCAGGCCGGTGAGCCTGCCGTCCACCAGGTGCGGGGTGGCCCTGGCGATCGGGCTGAAGCCGAAGGAGTCGCTGTCGCGTACGGTGCGTCCGTCGGCGAGCCTGGCGGTCACCCCGACCGGCTTGACGGCATAGGCGGAGGCTCCGTCGACGGTGGTGCGGAAGGTGCGGGCGGCCAGCGGTGGGACCGTACCGCCGCCGTCGATACCCCGGCCCGCGATCGTTCCGGTGAGGTCGCCGAAGGACCAGTCGACGCCGGTCACCCCGACCGGTGCGTCCGGCGAGTGGTTGGTGACGGTCACCGCCAGCCGGTCGGTGCGGACGCCGCCCCTCACCGACATCTCCGGGGACACGTCGACCGTCACCGGATCCGCCGTCACCTCCGTGCCGGTCGCGACCGCGCCGGCCCGCTTCCCGTCGAGGGTGACCGCCGCGGCCAGGCCCCGGCTGCCGGGGGTGTCACCGGCCGGGACCTTCAGCGCGGCGCTCGCCCGTCGGCCGGGCGCCGCCGAGACAGTGACCCGCTCGCCCTCGATCTCGAAGACCGCGGTGCGCCTGCGGGCCGATGCCCCGTCACCGTGGCCGGTGCCACGGTTGTCGAGTGTGGCGGTCACCGGAATCTCCGCGCCCGCCGCGATCTCGCTCGGCGCGGACAACGACAGCAGCGGTGACTCCTCGACCTTGTCCACCGCGGCCCGCAGATAGACCGGGGCGCCGGTGGCCGTGAGGTGGACCCAGCCGTCCACCGGCTCCACCACCCGCTCCGAGCCGAGCATGTCCACCACGGTGACCGGCTTCCCGGTCCGCACCCGGACCGGTTTGCCGGTGCGGTCGCTGCTCCACAGCGCAGTGGTCACCGCGCCGCCACCGGGCGAGCCGGGCGCGGAGCCGAACGTGTAGGCGTGCAGGTCGGGGTCGCCGGTGCGCAGCCGGCCGGTGAACTTCGCCTCCGTCAGTTCGCGGGCGACGGTGGAGTAGGCGAGGTAGGCGGGCTTCGGGTTGAGCCCGTTGGCCTCCGGGCCCGTCTTTCGCAGCAGGCCGAAGTTGTGCTCCCCGTTGCTCGGCCCGTTGCCGTCGTTGATCAGGTCGTACCAGTAGTAGCGGGCGATGCCTGCGGCCTTGGCCTCCAGCAGGGCGCGTGCGGTGGCCTGAGCCTGGGTCTGCTCATTGACGCCGATGCCGTCCCGGTCGGCGGAGGTCCAGCCCTGCTCGGTGATCCAGATGGGGAGTTCCTTGCCGTCGTTGTATTGACGCATCAACCGCTTGAGGCCCGCGATGTCGAGCTCGACGCCCTCGGGGTCGCCCGGGGCCCGGTAGGGGTGGATGGAGATCGCGTCCATGTGCTTGAGCCCGCCGAGCTTGAACAGTTCCTCGAACCAGTCCAGGGGCACCTTGAACGACGAGGCACCGACCAAGGTGATCTCCGGATCGGCGGCCTTGACCCCCGAGTACGCGGCGGCCAGCATCTTGGCGTAGCACTTCGCACTCTGCGAGCACACTCCGCTGGAGAAGCCGCCGTAGTACTCGTTCCAGACCTCCAGCGACTCGATCCGGCCGTCGGCCTTCTCCGCGACCTGCCCGGCGTACTTCCCGAACGCCCGGTACGCCTCGTCGGTGCTCGGGATGTTGCCGTAGTCGGAGTTGCCGAAGCCCAGCAGCATCAGGCCGTTCTGGCCACGGGCGCCGAAGTCCGCGGTGACGCGTTCGCTGGCCTCGGGCCACTGGTACTCGCCCTTGGGGCGCTCGATGCTGCTCCAGTAGACGGAGTCGACGCGCAGAGTGTCGGCTCCGGCGCGGGCGGCCAGCTTCGTGCTGTCGTCCCAGGCGTCGCCGGGTGCGGAGCGGTGGTGGTGGTTGATGCCGAAGAACGAGTCGGTGGTGTGCTTCGGGTCGGGGCCGGGGTGCTGCACCGCGAAGCCGGCGGTGCGGGCGAGGGGGGCTCCGTCCGCGGCGGTTCCGCGAAGCGTCAATGTGTAGTAGCCGAGGGGAAGTTCACCGGCGTCGACAGTGCCTTCGCGGGTGGCCGGGTCGATGGCGGCGGTGCCCTGCCGCACGGTGCGGCCCCGGTAGTCGCGGACGCTCCAGGGCACGGAGCGGTCGCGGGCGGAGAGGACTCCGAAGGTCGCCCGCTCGCCCGGGTCGAAGAGGTTGCCGGGGGTGGTCACATCGATCTGTACGTCATCGGTGTCGACCGGGGACGGCGCGAAGGCGTAGCGGGCGAAGCAGACCGGTTTCTCACTGGATCCCATGTCCTGCGCCCAGGTGGCGATGCGCATGTCCCGGCCGTGCTGTCCGCCGGTGAACGCCCCGTCCGGGATGTAGAAGTGCGCGGTCTTCCAGGTGTTGGTGCCGGTCGTCTTCACGATCCGTGAGGTGCGCCACGGGTTCGCGACCCCGTCGTAGACCAGCGCGAACTTGGTTCCGGGCGCGTCGAAGTAGTCGATGTCGACGGCCGCGTGGTTCGCCCCCTCGTGCTTGAGGCGGGCGTCCAGGGTGACGTACAGGAACTGGCTGGGGCGGCCGGGGCCGATCTCCCAGCAGTCGCGGTCGCCGTACGTCTTGACATTGGCGCTCGCCTCGTCGCTGCCCGGGGACGCGTCGATGGTGACGCCCTGGGCCTCAAGTGTCCTCCCCAGCACGGCAGTCGCCGATTCATTACCGTCCGCTGCGGTGGACCCGGCCCCTTCCGCGGAGGCGGCGGCCGGGCCGAAGGCCAGCAGGCCGAGCAGCGTGGAGAAGGCCACCGCCGCGCGGAACAGGCATCTTGGTGGTCGATGTCGCATGGCGTGAAACTCCCTGATCATCGGGCGCGGGGGTGCTGCGCGCGGTCTCTGTGGAGAGGTGGGCCGAACTGGGCCCGAGGCGGCTCCGGGCCGTTGCGCAACCGCTTGCTCAAGCGCGGCACACACTGGCCCCGCAAACAAACTCTGTCAAGGCTTCACACAGGAACCGCCGGAATCGCACAAGCAGTTGCGCATCATGGATAGGCTGAGGCCATGGCGGAACGGGGCAGGGTCACACTGAGCGATGTCGCGGCGGTCGCCGGGGTGTCGCTCTCCACGGCATCAAGGGCGTTGAACGGCGGCGGCCGCGTCTCGACGGCGACGCGATCGCGCATCGCGGAGGCCGCGCGCAGACTCGACTTCCGTCCCAACGCCCTGGCACAGTCCTTCGCGTTGGGACGGAGCCGGACGATCGGCATTCTCGCCCGGAACGCCCGGGGGGCGTTCACCGAGCCGGTGCTGGTCGGGGCGGTCACCCACCTCGGCAGCCGGGAACAGGCGTGTCTGCTCTACGACACGTGTTTCGACCCGGACTCCATGGCCGAAAGCGTCCGCAGGCTGCTGGCCCGGCGCGTCGACGGAGTGCTGGTACTGGGCGACGACCTCCGGGCCGAAATGCGCTCCGTCACGGCCGAGTTCTCCGTCCCGGTCGCCTACGCGTTCGGACTCACCGACCGGGAGGGCGACTCCTGTTACGTCCCCGACAGCCGGATGGCGGGCCGGACGGCGGGCGAACATCTGCTGTCGCTGGGCAGGCGGCGCATCGCGCACATCACCGGTGAGGCGGCCGACACCGCGACGCAGGGCCGTGAGCAGGGGCTGCTGGCCTCGCTCGCCGAAGCCGGGCTGCCCCCCGCGACCGGCACGCTCCGGGGCGACTGGAGCCGGGAATGGGGGGCCACCGCCTGCCGCCGGCTGATCGAGTCCGGAACCCCGTTCGACGCCGTCTTCTGCGGCAACGACCAGATCGCGCTCGGCGCGGAGTCCGTCCTGCTGGAGTCGGGAAGGCGGGTCCCGGACGACGTCGCGCTGATCGGCGTGGACAACTGGGAGTACGTGATAAGCGGTCAGCGCAACCGCCATCTCACCACCATCGACATGGGGTTGGCCGCGCTGGGTGCCGCTGCCGCGGCCCAGGTGGCCGACGGACGCGACGCCCCCGGGATGCATGCCCACCCGTGCACACTGGTGGTCGGCACGACGACGACCGGACCACGGCCGGAGGTCTGAAGCGGTCGTCCCGACGGCCTCGCGGTCACTCGGTGGCAGCGAGCCGTGCGTGCGGCTGGACGGTGACCAGGGCGATGCCCCCGCAGCACACCGCGAGGAGCAGCAACTCGGCGGGAGAGGGTGCCGGCGCGGTGTCCAGCGCCCAGTCGCCCAGGCGCACGGTGAAGGGAACGGCCAGTTGCACGGCGGCCGTGAAGACCGGCCCGCGGAGCAGAATGAGCCGGTGCTGGACGAGGTAGGCGGGCGCGTACACGACCGCGCCCAGCACGACTGTGCCGCCGGTCGCGGCCGGTGTCGGAGGGTGGGCGATCAGCGCGGGCAGGGCCATAGGGAGCAGCAGACAGGTGGCGGCCGCGAGCAGTACGGGCAGCACGGCAAGGGGCGGCAGCCCCGACAGCCGGTCCCGGTACAGGAACCCGTACACGGCGAAGGCCACGGTCGCCGCCACGACCAGCAGCAGCCCCAGCCCGTCCGCGTCACCGGCGTCCGCACCGAGCGCCGCGTATCCGGCGGCCGCCGCGCAGGCGAGTACCGCCCCCGCCACCTTGCGCGGCCCGGACCGTTCGCCGAAGAACAACACGCCGACCGCCACCGAGGCGCACGGCATCAGCGCGACGACGAGATTGGTGAGCGAGGTCCCGATGCGCGGGATGGCGAGGAGGGTCCCTGCCGCGTACCCGGCGAAGCCGAGCAGGCCCAGCAGCCAGACCGTGCCCGGCCTGGCAGCGGCCCGGCGCAGGTCGGCCCGGCCGTCCGCGGTGGAGGCGGCGACGGCGGTGAGCACCACGCAGCACACCGCGGTGCGGCCCACGGCGACGATCAGCGGTTCGGTCCCGGTGACCAGGGCGCCGGAGAGCAGCCAGGTTCCGGCGAGCAGCAGTACGAGGACGGCCGGCATCGCGCGCCCTTTCCGTGGGTGGTGGTGGAACGGGCAACGGATGCGGAGCCGTTCGGCGGCCGGACCGCCCGCGTCGCCGGAGTGCCGGTCGGGGCCGTCGGCGGCGGGCGCCCCCCGAGTCG